>JBGPEQ010000270.1:0-6008 GCA_041482855.1 Dongiaceae bacterium
AGCCGCCACCGCAGCCGCCACCGCAGCCACTACCGCCGCCACCGTTCGCCGAGCCGTCCTTCTTGGAGCGACGGCTGGCCAGGCCGATGAGCCAGAACAGACCGAAGGTTATCGCGAGCACGATCGTCCGGCCCACGAAGCCCGTATGGGTTGCCCCGGTCTTCTGGTCGGCCCACAGGTTCCCGCAGCTCGCCAGCAAGGCGATCAAGGCCACGGTTCCGCCGCCGAGAAGCCAGCGGCGGCCGGCCCGCTTGGAAATGACCCAGTAGTCGCGGCGGTCGACCCAGTGCTGGCCCGCCAGGGTCGCGAAGGGAACGAGCGGCCAGAACCGCGCCGGCGGCACGGATCCGAATTCGTCCTCGTAGAGCGAAAGCGTCTGGTCGTATTGATCTTCGAACCGGAGGGTCTGCTCCTGGCCGCCCTTGGTCGGCTCATGGTGAATCGGCCGGCCGAGCACGCCTTCGCAGAGTCCCGTCCAATAGGACCGGGTGTACGCGAGATGGAGGTGCCAGACCTGGTCCACGACCTCCGACGGGGTCAGGGGCAAGGGCGACACGCAGATGAGATAGATGAACTTCCTGTATTCCTCGATCGCACCCAGGGTCTCCTCGGGAGACCAGTGGTTTTCGCGGGCCAGGCGCGCCGAGAACGGATACGCGTCGCCCGAAATGTCGAGGCCGAAGCCCTGAATACGCTGCCAAAGATCGCTGTTGGAGGGCATGACGTCTCTCCTTCAATGTCCGTGGATCGGCAATGAGCCTCCGCCGACTGCACCGTCCGGACTGACGACGTCGCGTCGGATGCCGACGGCGAGCGAGGGGGTGATCACGTGCGGCATTGTTCTCCCCGTGACGACTGACCGATGGTTCGAAGGCTTGGTTTCGGCGGCGTAGGGCCGTAGGTATCAATCGTCTATAGAAATATCACTGATATTACACTGAATGTCAATTAACTATTTCTTGCGCGACATATCACTGAAAAAATCGCGGGTTATAGCTGCTTCGAGCACGCTCTCGACCTGGGAATATCAGTGACCGCTGGCACCAGCCAGGCCTCGAGCGTCAGCGACGATGACGCTGGAATCACTCACTATCGGGAAACAATGAGTGGAATATCTCTGGAGTAGTTCCGGGGAGATGCCATATATCGGGGAATCGACGCCAACGACGAGACAGACGCCATGAGCGCCATGCATTCACCCGTCAGGTCCCTCGGCGCTTTCCTCAGAAGATTGCGCGAGGAGCGCGAGCTGACCCAGAAGCGCGTCGCCAAGGAACTGGGAATCTCGCAATCCGCGCTGAGCGCCTGGGAAAGCGGCCAGACGCTGCCGCCGCGCCCGCAGATCGCCCGCATCGCAGCGGTCCTGGAGGTCGGCGTGGACGCGCTCGAATCCTATTTCGAGAAGGCGGAATCAGAGGAGAGCTACGCTCCGCGGACGCTCGGCCGCATCCATTTCCAGGCCTCCGAACACGTCAAGCGATACGGGCCCGACAATCTGTCCATCTGGATCCTCGGCGCGACCAACCTGTCGGTCATGGAAAGCACGCTCGTGCAGGAGCGCTGGCGCGCCAATCTCAGCCGGGGAATCGACTATAACCTCGTCTGGTTTCTCGACCTCGTGCCCGAGGAGAGCTTTCGCGCGGCGATTGCCATCTTCGCGGAGATCGAGCGGCGGACGGCGGCCGAGCACAAGGCCGAGGGCGGCGCCCGCCCGCTCGGCGCAATTCATCACTATGCGACCAACGCCTTCGAGCCGCCGAGCGAGCCGATGACGGCGCTGTACCGGCAACTCGAAGAAGCCGTGGCCGGCGGCGGCAAGGCGGCGGCCAAGGCCCGGGTCCACCCCTATGTCGCCGCGATGAAAAGCGCGTCGACCGCGCCCAAACCCACCGAGGCAGCCCTTGCGGAGGCCGCCAGGAAGCTTCTGAAATGCTGGAATCCGGAGACGGGAATCGTCTTCTATCGCCCGAAGACGATCACCACGCCGCCGGCCGCCAACATTCGGCTGATGCCGGTCTCCGAGCATATCATCGACGGATTGTCGCCGGAGGCCGAGCAATCGCAATACTGGTTCTGGCTCTCGCCGCGGGGGGCGGCCCGGATCAACAATGCCGTGACGGCCTTCGAGCGGGCCATCCAGGCGATCGAGCAGAAAGGCTAGCACGCCGGCGCGCGTTCGGTTTCACTGGAGAGGTCGGATCACCGCGACCTGCGCGTCAGTTCCCTTCAGGCCATGACCACCTACTCGCACGACGAACTGCTGATCTGCACGATCGCCCGCATGCTCGAGGGGCTCGGGCATGTGGCCGTCGGCGCGTCATCGCCGATTCCGGGAGCGGCGGCGCTGTTGGCGCGGGCGCGCTCGGGCGGGCGCCTCTGGGTGTCGCTGCTGGGGAGCGAGGAGCACAACTTCTTCACCGACGGCGGGCGCGAACTGTTCGACTGCGCGGCGCAGGGGCGCATCGACGCCTTCTTCCTCGGCGGC
Organism: Dongiaceae bacterium; assembly: GCA_041482855.1. Classification (GTDB taxonomy): domain Bacteria; phylum Pseudomonadota; class Alphaproteobacteria; order Dongiales; family Dongiaceae; genus JBGPEQ01. Next base: position 2,486 of record JBGPEQ010000270.1, read on the forward strand.
GGGCAGATCGACGGTGAGGCGAACATCAACCTAGTGGGTATCGGCGACTATCCGCGGATGAGCGTGCGCTGGCCCGGCAGCTTCGGCGCCGCCCAACTCTATTTCCTGGTGCCGCGCGTCATCCTGTTCCGCGAGGAGCACAGCGCGCGCGTGCTGGTGCCGCGGGTCGACTTCGTCAGCGCGCCCGGCACGAGCGCGGAGAATGTTTATCGGCCGGGGGGACCCTATGCGCTGGTGACGGGCTTGTGCGTTTTTGACTTCGACCGCGAGCGCCGGCGCTTCCGACTCGCCTCGGTCCATCCGGGGCACACCATCGACGAAGTGCGCGCCAACACCGGCTTCGCCTTCGACGCGCCTGACGCCGTGCCGCCCACAGCGCCGCCCGAAGCCGAGTCGATCGCCCTGATCCGCGCTTCCGTCGGCCGCGAAATCGCTGAAATCTATCCGCAGTTCGGGGGCCGGCTTGCCGCTTCCGCCGCCGGCTAACTTCGACTCGTCCAGCGATAGGTCAATAGGCGATAACGATCGGCGCGCCCGCCCGCCCAAGCGCTAAGGATTGCGCTGGCGGAATTCCGCCCATCGCTGCAATGCAGCATACCACATGTTGTGGCATCGGCGAATTTTAACACAAAATATGTTGCAACTCGATTAAGCATGTCTCACTATAGTTAGGTTGGTGCTCGGGGCGGGACGCTATTAGTAGCGCCAACACAATGGTCTACCGGCACATCTTCACACGCGGGGTTGGGTTGCCGGTATTTTTGTCACTAGAGCAAAGCGTTGGGGGATGAGGCATGCGTATCGAGCGCCGATTCACGGAGAAAGGTCAATCGCCCTATGCGGAGATCGCGTTCCGCACGGCTACGAGCGAGATCAAGAATCCGGACGGCTCGATCGTCTTCCAGCTGCGCAATATAGAGGTGCCCGCCGAGTGGTCGCCGGTGGCCTGCGATGTGCTGGCGCAGAAATATTTCCGCAAGGCCGGCGTGCCGGCGCGCCTGAAGTGCGTGCGCGAGGGCGATATCCCGGAGTGGCTGTGCCGCCATATCCCCGATGAGGAGGCGCTGGCCGAGCTGACGCCGGAGCAGCGCACGGTCGGCGAGACCATGGCGACCCAGGTGTTCGACCGGCTGGCGGGCACCTGGACCTATTGGGGCTGGCGCGGCGGCTATTTCGACGGCGAGGAGGACGCCAGCGCCTTCTTCGACGAGCTGCGCTACATGTTCGCCCGCCAGATGGGCGCGCCCAACTCGCCGCAATGGTTCAACACCGGGCTGCACTGGGCCTACGGCATCGATGGACCGGCGCAGGGGCACTACTACGTCGACTTCCTCACGGGCAAGCTGGTCGCCTCCAAGTCGGCGTACGAGCATCCCCAGCCCCATGCCTGCTTCATCCAGTCGGTGGCCGACGACCTCGTGAACGAGGGCGGCATCATGGATCTGTGGGTGCGCGAGGCGCGGCTGTTCAAATACGGCTCGGGCACCGGCAGCAACTTCTCCAAGCTGCGCGGCGAGGGCGAGCGGCTCTCCGGCGGCGGCAAGTCCTCGGGCCTGATGAGCTTCCTCAAGATCGGCGATCGCGCGGCCGGCGCCATCAAGTCGGGCGGCACGACGCGGCGCGCGGCCAAGATGGTGACCGTCGACCTCGACCATCCCGACATCGAGCAGTTCATCGACTGGAAGGTGCGGGAGGAGCAGAAGGTGGCGTCGCTGGTCGCGGGGTCCAAGCTCTGCAACAAGCACCTCAACCTGGTCATCCAGGCATGCCACGCCCTCAGCGACGGCGAGGACCGCTTCGATCCCAAGGTCAACCGCGAGCTGAAGAAGGCCGTGCGGGCGGCGCGCGATGCGATGATCCCCGAGAACTACATCCAGCGGGTGATCGAGTTCGCGCGCCAGGACTACACGCAGATCGACTTCAAGACCTACGACACCGACTGGGATTCCGACGCCTACCTCACCGTCTCCGGCCAGAACTCCAACAACTCCGTGCGCATCACCAACGACTTCATCAAGGCGGTGCAGGAGAACGGCGAGTGGAACCTCATCCGCCGCACCGACGGCAAGGTCCACGAGACGCTGAAGGCGCGCGACCTCTGGGAGAAGATCGGCGAGGCCGCCTGGCTGTGCGCCGATCCCGGCGTGCAATTCGACACCACCATCAACGAGTGGCACACCTGCCCGCAGAGCGGCCGCATCAACGCCTCCAATCCGTGCTCGGAATACATGTTCCTGGACGACACGGCCTGCAACCTGGCGTCCCTCAACCTGATGCAGTTCCGCAAGGCTGACGGCACGTTCGACATCGTCGGCTTCTCCCACGCCGCCCGGCTCTGGACCATCGTGCTGGAGATCTCCGTGCTGATGGCGCAGTTCCCGTCGCGCGAGATCGCCAAGCTGTCCTATGAATTCCGCACCCTCGGCCTCGGCTTCGCCAATATCGGCGGCCTGCTCATGGCCATGGGCCTGTCCTACGACAGCGAGGCCGGCCGCGCGCTCTGCGCCGCCATCACCGCGCTGATGACGGGCGTGTCCTACGCCGCCTCGGCGGAGATGGCGCGCGAGCTCGGCTCCTTCCCCGGCTTTGACCGCAACCGCCCGGCCATGCTGCGGGTGATCCGCAACCACCGGCGCGCCGCCTATGGCGAGACCAAGGGCTATGAGGGGCTGTCGGTGACGCCGGTGCCGCTCGACGCCGCGAACTGCCCGGAGCCGGCGCTGGTGACGGCGGCGCAGCGGGCCTGGGACGACGCGCTTTTCGTCGGCGAGACCTACGGCTACCGCAACGCCCAGGCCACGACCGTGGCGCCCACAGGCACCATCGGGCTGGTGATGGATTGCGACACCACGGGCATCGAGCCGGATTTCGCGCTCGTGAAGTTCAAGAAGCTCGCCGGCGGCGGCTATTTCAAGATCATCAACCGCACGGTGCCCTCGGCCCTGAAGACGCTCGGCTACAACGAAGAGCAGATCGAGGAGATCATCCGCTACGCCGTCGGCCGGGGCACGCTCGACAGCGCACCCGGAATCAACCATGCCGAGCTGAAAGCGCGCGGCTTCACCGAGGGCACGCTGCAGAAGCTCGAGGATAACCTTGCCGCCGCCTTCGACATCCGCTTCGCCTTCAACCGGTGGACGCTGGGCGAGGAGTTCTGCACGAAGGGGCTGGGCTTCACCAGCGAGCAGCTGAACGACGTCACCTTCGACATGCTGCCGGCGCTGGGATTCTCCAGGCAACAGATCGAGGAGGCCAACACCTATTGCTGCGGCGCCATGACGCTGGAGGGTGCTCCGCACCTGAAGGCGGAGCACCTGCCGATCTTCGATTGCGCGAGTCCGTGCGGCCGCGTCGGCAAGCGCTTCCTCTCGGTCGAGAGCCACATCCGCATGATGGCGGCGGCCCAGCCCTTCATCACCGGCGCGATCAGCAAGACCATCAACCTGCCCAACGATGCGACCGTGGACGACATCAAGGCGGCGTATCGGCTGTCGTGGGAGTTGGGCCTGAAGGCCAACGCCCT
>JBGPEQ010000271.1:0-5996 GCA_041482855.1 Dongiaceae bacterium
AAGTTCTGGCGGATGTCCTCGCCGGGACGCACGAAGATGGTGCCGTTGTCGCCGTCGATGATGAGCGCGTCCTTCGGCTCGACGCGCCGGAACAGGTTGTTCACGCGCCCGACCACGGGAATGTCGATGGCGCGGGCGACGATAGCGACGTGCGAGGTGGCGGAGCCCTCCTCCAGCACCAGGCCGCGCAGGCGCCGGCGGTCATAGTCGAGCAGCTCGGCCGGTCCCATGTCGCGCGCGACCAGGATGACGTCGTCCGGAAGGGGTTCCGCCGGCGTCGGCGCCGCATCGCCCATGAGGTGCTTGATCAGCCGGTTGCCGAGGTCCTCTAGATCGAGCACGCGCTCGCGCAAGTAGGGATCGGCCACCTGATCGAGGCGGGCGCGCATGTCGTCCTTGACCTTTTGCACGGCAGCCTCGGCGGTCAGGCCGCTGTCGACGATCTCGGCGATGCGGCCGAGCCAGCCGCGATCCTCCGCGAACATGCGGTAGGTCTCGAGGATATCGCGATGCTCGCCGCCGTCGGCCAGATCGGACGAGGCCAGCATGTCGTCGAGCGCGCTCTGCATGGAGGCGACGGCGGCCCGCAGGCGCTCCATCTCCTGGCGCGGGTCTTCGGCCACCATCTGCTTCAGCATGATGCGGGTCTCGTGCAGCACGGCCTGGCCGATGGCGAGGCCGCCATTGAGCACCACGCCCTCGAGCCGCACCGGCAAGAGGCCGATGCCCTCGGTCGGCTCCAGCTCCCCGCGCGCGACCAGTTCGCCGCTGGCCACCAGCTCGGCCAGCACGGTGGCGACGGTCTCGAGGGTCTCGACCTCTTCTTCGGTGTAGTGGCGCGGCGTGCGGTTCTGCACGACGAGCACGCCGAGCACGCGCCCGCCGCGCAGGATCGGCACGCCCATCAGCGAATGAAAGATCTCCTCGCCGGTCTCGGGACGGTAGGCGAAGTTGGGATGGGCCTGCGCCTCGGCCAGCGCCAGCGGCCGCGCGTGGGCCGCGATGTCGCCAACCAGGCCCTCGCCGACGCGCAGGCGCGTCTTGTGCACCGCCTCCGGCTTCAGGCCCTTGGTGGCGAACAGCTCAAGCACCTCGCCGGGCCGCATGACATAGGCGGAACAGACTTCGGCCACCATGTCGGCGGCGACGACGGTGACGATCTTGTTGAGCCGTTCCTGCGCCTTGCCGCCGCCGGCCATCACATCGCGCAGGCGGCGGAGGAGCAGACGGGTTCCGGTGGGCCCGCCCGCCTGCGGCATCAGCCGGCGGCCCCGGCCCGCCTGGTTTCGGCGGATGTGGGCGGCGCCTGTTCGCGCGCCAGCAGCGCATCGACCGCCTGATCGACCAGCTCGCGCAGGATTTCCGGGAGAGGCTGCTCCTTGGTCACCATGCCCACGCTCTGGCCGGCCATCAGCGAGCCGTTCTCGACGTCGCCGTCGATGACGGCGCGGCGCAGGGCGCCGGCCCAGAAATGCTCGATCTCCAGCTGGGCCGCCTTCTGGTCGATCTCGCCGCGATCGACCCGACCGATCATCTCGCGTTGGTAGTCCATGAAGCGGCGGACCCCGTCATTGACCAGCGCGCGCACGGGGATCACGGGGAAGCGCGGATCGAGCTGCACCGACGGCACGGCATCGCGGGCGCTGGCGCGGATGAAGGCGCGCTTGAACAGCGGATGGGCGATCGATTCGGTGGCGCAGACGAAGCGGGTGCCGAGCTGGCAGCCGGCAGCGCCCATCTCGAGATAGCCGAGGATGGCCTCGCCGCGGCCGATGCCGCCGGCGACGAACACCGGCACCTCGCGGATCGCCGGCAGGATCTCCTGCGCCAGCACGCTGGTGGTGACCGGGCCGATATGGCCGCCGGCCTCCATGCCCTCGATGACGATGGCGTCGGCGCCGGAGCGCACGAGCTTGCGGGCGATCACCAGGGCCGGCGCGAAGCACAGCAGCTTGGCGCCGCCCTGCTTGATGCGCGTGAGCGCCGCGCCCGGCGGCAGTCCGCCGGCCAGCACGATGTGCCCGACCTTGTGGTCGAGGCAGACGTCGATCAACTCCATGAGCTGCGGGTGCATGGTGATGAGGTTGACGCCGAACGGCCGCTCGGTCAGGGCGGCGGTGGCCGCGATCTCCGCCGCCAGCAGGCCCGGCGACATCGAGCCGGAGGCGATGACGCCGAAGCCGCCAGCGTTCGAGAGGGCGGAGACCAGGTGCCGCTCCGACACCCAGGTCATGGCGCCGCCGAGGATCGCGAGATCGCAGCCCAGGAAGGCGCGGCCGCGATCCCAGAGCCGGTCGAGGCGCTGACGGGCCCCCTGGCGGTTCATCCGCTCAGCCCGCGTCCAGCCCGTAGGCAGTATGGAGCGTGCGCACGGCCAGCTCGGTGTACTCCTCGGCGATGAGCACGCTGATCTTGATCTCGGAGGTCGAGATGACCTGGATGTTGATGCCCTTCTCCGCCAGCGCCCGGAACATGCGCTGGGCGATGCCGGCATGGCTGCGCATGCCGACGCCGATGACGGATACCTTGACGACATTCGGGTCGGGCGACAGGGCGGCGTATTTGATGGTGGCCCGGCTGCCCTCGATGACCTTGATCGCCCGCTCCAGCTCGGCCTTGGAGACGGTGAAGGTGAGGTCGGTGGTCTTGCCGCCCTGGGACACGTTCTGCACGATCATGTCGACGTTGATGTTGGCGTCGGCGAGCGGGCCGAAGATGGCGGCGGCGACGCCCGGCTGGTCCGGCACCTGACTCAAGGTAATCTTGGCTTCGTCGCGGCTGTAGGCGATGCCGCTCACCAATTCCTGTTCCACGATCTCTTCCTCGTCGACAACCAGCGTTCCCGGCGCGTCGTTGAAGCTCGACAGCACCTGCAGCCGCACCCGGTGCTTCATGGCCATCTCGACCGAGCGGATCTGCAGCACCTTGGCGCCGAGCGACGCCATTTCCAGCATCTCCTCGTAGGTGATCTTATCGAGCTTCCTGGCCTTCGCAACGATGCGCGGGTCGGAGGTGTAGACGCCGTCGACATCGGTGAAGATGTCGCAGCGATCGGCCTTCAGCGCCGCCGCCAGCGCCACCGCCGTGGTGTCCGAGCCGCCGCGGCCGAGCGTGGTCAGGCGATTGTCGGGGCCGACGCCCTGGAACCCCGCGACCACGGCGACCATGCCCTGCTCGAAGCGCTTCTCCATCTCGTCCGTGACGATGCGGGCGATGCGGGCCTTGCCATGGGCATCGTCGGTGACGATCGGCACCTGCCAGCCCTGCCAGGAACGAGCGGACACCCCGACTTCCTGCAACGCCAGTGCCACAAGCCCGCTGGTGACCTGCTCGCCTGACGCCACTACGGCATCGTATTCGCGGGCGTCGTGGAAGCGCGAGATGTCGCGCACCCAATCGACGAGCTGGTTGGTGGCGCCGGCCATGGCAGAGACCACCACCGCCACCTCGGTGCCGGCATCGACCTCGCGTTTCACCCGCTGGGCGACCGCCCGGATGCGCTCGACATCGCCGACGGAGGTGCCGCCGAACTTCATGACGATGCGCGGCTTCTTCGGCTGCGGAGCCATGCGGGTCCTTCGTGGGCGGCGGAAATCGGCCGATGGGCGGTTGCCGCGCAAGCGGCGCGTATCCATACTCATTCGGGTAGGCAGAGGCAAGACTGCACCAGGATTTCGCAGATAACGACACGCACGGCATGTCCGATTCCGCACCCAGCGACAGCGAGCCCGCGGCTCCGCGCAGCGCCAGCATCGATCCCGCGGAGACCGCGAAGTTCGCTTCCATGGCCGAAGCCTGGTGGGACCCACAGGGCAAGTTCCGGCCGCTGCACAAGTTCAACCCGACGCGCATCGCCTTCATCCGCGACCGCGTCGCCGCCCATCATGGCCGCGATCCGCTGGCGCCCCGCCCGTTGGCGGACCTCAAGTTGCTGGACGTCGGCTGCGGCGGGGGCCTGCTGGCCGAGCCGATGACGCGGCTCGGCGCCCGCGTCACGGCCATCGACGCCGTCGAGCGCAACATCGCGATCGCCCGCCTACATGCCGAGCGCTCAGGACTCGCCATCGACTACCGGACGGCGACGCCCGAGGAGATAGTCGCGGACGGCGTGAAGTTCGACGTCATCCTGAACATGGAGGTGGTGGAGCACGTCGCCGACCGCGCGGTCTTCCTCGCCGCCTGCTGCGAGCTGCTCGCCGACGATGGCCTGATGTTCATCGCCACCCTCAACCGCACGGCCAAGGCCTTCGCGCTTGCCATCGTGGGAGCGGAATACGTTCTCGGCTGGCTGCCGCGCGGCACCCATGACTGGCGCAAGTTCGTCCGCCCCTCCGAGCTGGCGGCGGGCCTGCGACCCCATGGCGTCGAGTTCGCGGAGATTACGGGAGTCAGTTACAGCCCGCTCGCGGACCGCTGGTCGCTGTCGCGCGACCTCGACGTCAATTACATGGTGGCAGCGAAGAAGAGCGGGCGGTAGTCAGCTATCGTGCCGCTGCAGCCAGGGGATGCGGGCGAACTCGACGCCCTCGTCGCTGAGTTCCTTGGCTTCGTCGTCGGTCGCCTCGCCGTAGATGTCGCGATGGGCGGCCTCGCCATGGTGGATGCGGCGGGCCTCTTCGGCGAACTTGCCGCCGACATAGTCGCAGTTGGTCTCGACCTTGGCGCGCAATTCCAGCAACTGCCGCTTGGTCTCGGCCAGCTCCGCCGCCATCTGCTGGCGCGCCACTTCGCTGCCCTTGCCGATGCGCGGCGCCATCGGCGCCTTCTCGACCTTGCGGCTGCCGCAGGCCGGGCAGGCGACCGCCCCGGCCTTGGCCTGGCTGTCGTAGGAGGCGTTGCTGCGGAACCACGCCTCGAATACATGGCCCTTGGTGCAGCGGAGATCGAACAGGATCATGCGAAAACCTTACGAACGGTAATCATCAATCATCGCTTAGCATGTCTTATAAATATCTTAAAATCGATCGCGCACAAGCACTCTGCAGCCTGGAGTGCCAAACATAGTCACCGACGGGTAACCGGTAGCGCCGATGGGTCATGGTCCGAGCGAAGCATCTGCCTGGGTCCTACGGTTTGCCGATCGGATTCCCGCCGGTGGTCCGGTGCTCGACCTGGCTGCCGGCGGCGGCCGGCATACCCGCTTCCTCGTCGGCCGGGGCCATCCGGCGGTCGCAGTAGATCGCGACGTGGCGGGCTTGGCGGATCTGCAGGCCGACCCCGCCGTCACCATCCTCGCCGCCGATCTCGAGGACGGCCGGCCCTGGCCGCTCGGCGACCGCCGCTTTGCCGGGGTGGTCGTGACGAACTATCTCCACCGCCCGCTGCTGCCGGCCATCGTGGCGGCGGTGGCGCCCGGCGGCTGCCTGATCTACGAGACCTTCGCGGTCGGCAATGAACGCTTCGGCAAGCCGAGCAATCCGGATTTCCTGTTGCGGCCGGGCGAACTGCTCGAAGCCGTGCGCGGGCGGCTGACCGTCCTCGCCTACGAGAACCTGGAGGTGAGCGAGCCGCGCCCGGCCATGGTGCAGCGGATCGCCGCGGTTGCGCCGGATTGACGGCTTCGTTTTGGCGGAGCGTCCGCGGGTCGCATCGATGGCTGCTGGAGCCTGGGAACGGCAAGGTGCGTCCTTCGACAGGCTCAGGATGAGGGGTTTTCTTTGTGCCACCAAAATTCACCCCTCATCCTGAGCCTGTCGAAGGACGCAGGTTTAGCTTGCAGCGCGTTCCTTCAAACATATCTGACTCGACTAGTCCGATATGTTTCGTTAAGGAATCGCCAACCCAAGACGTAGAGCGGAGGAAACACCATGAGCATCCGATTGGGCGATACCGCGCCCGACTTCGAGGCGGACACGACACAGGGCAAGATCAAGTTCCACGACTGGCTGGGCAACAGCTGGGGCATCCTGTTCTCGCATCCCAAGGACTTCACCCCGGTGTGCACGACGGAGCTCGGCTACATGGCCCGCCTGAAGCCGGAATTCGACAAGCGCAAT
>JBGPEQ010000272.1:0-5985 GCA_041482855.1 Dongiaceae bacterium
ACCATCTTTTCCACGATCAGAGTGCCGGCGACGCCGCGACGGCCGGTCGTGTAGGTCGAGTTCTCGACGGCGACGTCATCGTTGGTGCGCACCGTGGCGTGCGGAATATCGAGCATCTCCGTCGCCATATCGAAATTCATCACGTCGCCCTCGTAGTTCTTCACGATGAACAGCACGCCGGCGCCGGAGTTCACGGCCTGCGCCGCTGCCGCCATCTGGTCGGGCGTCGGCGAGGTGAAGACGGCCCCCGGGCAGGCCGCGTCCAACATGCCTATGCCGACGAAGCCCGCATGCAGCGGTTCGTGGCCAGAGCCGCCGCCGGAGAGGAGCGCCACCTTGCCGGCCTTGGTGGCTTTTGCCCGCGTCACGTAGGTCGGATCGAAACGCACGCTGACGAGATCGCCGTGGGCCGCGCCGAAGCCGCGCAGCGCCTCGCTCAGCACGTCGTCGACGCGATTGATGAATTTCTTCATTACCGCTTCCTCCGCTTGTCCGTATCGTCTGTGGCCCTTTGTTCGGCGCGTTGGGCGAGCCGGATGGTGCGCGCGGTGAAGTCCAGGATCATGGCCTCGACGTCGCGCGCCGTCGCCTCCGTCTCGAACTGGGGCAGGGCGATGCGTAGCTCGTGCGGCGCGTTGGGCGGCCGCGGCGGCCGCTGCATCCGCTCGGGATGGGCGTCGCGATAGAGCGCCAGGAACTGCTCGCGCTCGGCCGGTGCCAGGTGGCAGATCTCGAAGATCGTCGTCAGGTCGGTGGCGGGGATCGGCACGCTGTAGGACGGATTGGTGATCTGCGATACGAAGCTCTTATGCTTGCCGAGCGCCATGGCCAGCCGGCCGCGCAGGCCCGACGGCCGGCGCTCGATGACGCCGCGCAACAGCGTCTTGTATCCTGCAATCTTCTCGGCCCGGTTGGGGACCTCCGGCTCACCCATGGTCCGGGTCCGCCTCGGCGATCGCCAGCTTGATGCGGCCGAGGGCGGCCGGCGCCACCGAGAGTCGCTTCAGGCCGGTCGCCAGAAGGCGCTTCAGCAGCGCCGGATCGGACGCCATGTCGCCGCACAGCGAGACCGGCCTGGCATTCGCCTGGCCGTGCGCCACCACATGCGTGATCAGCCGGATCACCGCGGGATGGCCGGGATCGTTGAGCGCGGCCACCCGCCCGCCGCTGTCGCGCGCCGCCGCCATCACATACTGGGTCAGGTCGTTGCTGCCGATCGAATAGAAGGCGGCATCCAGCAGGTCGATGGCGATGGCCGCGGCCGGCGTCTCCACCATGATCCCGAGCGGCGGCAGTTCGGCCGCAACGCCCTGCGTCCGCAGCTCCGCCAGGCAAGCGGCGAAGATCTGCCGCGTTTCCGCCAATTCATCGGCCGTCGCGATCATCGGGAGCATCACGCGCAGTGCGCGATTGATGCCGGCGCGCAGCAGCGCGCGCACCTGTGGCCGGAAAAGCTCGGGCTTTTCGAGGCAGAGCCGGATGCCGCGGAGGCCCAGAAACGGATTCGTCTCTGCGGCGATGTTGACCCCCGGCAGCGGCTTGTCGCCGCCGACATCGAGCGTGCGGATGACGACCGGCTTGCCGCCGAGGCGGTCGAGGATGCGGACATAGGCCGCATGCTGCTCGTCCTCGGTCGGCAGGCGAGGGCGGCCGATGAACAGGAACTCCGTCCGCAGCAGGCCGACGCCGTCGCTGGCCGCAAGGATCTCGTCGGCGACCGCGCCGGGGTCGTCCACATTGACCATCACCTCGATGCGCTGTCCGGCGGGCGTGACCGCCGGGTGCTCGAGCGCCGCCTGCGCGCGCCGGTGCTGCTCCTGCGCGGCCACGATCCGCTTCGCGTAGAGCGCGCGCGTCCCGGCATTGGGCGAGACGACGAGCATGCCGTCCTGCGCATCCAGCACCGCTTCCTCGGCGAGGCCCACGGGCTCGCCCTGCAGGCCTGTGAGCAAAGGGACGCCGCGCGCGCGCGCCAGCATGGCCACGTGGCTGGCGCGGCTGCCTGCCGTCAGGGCGGCGCCACCGAGCCGATGCCAATCCATTGCCAGGAAGCGCGAAGGCGTCAAGTCGTCGCCAAGCAGGATAGCGCCCTCCGGGTAGTCTTCGCGCGCCGCGCCGGTTGCCCCGGTCAGCGCCGCGATCACGCGATCGCAGAGGTCGGCGAGATCGCCGGCGCGGGCGCGGAAATAGTCGTCATCGGCACTCTCGTAGGTTGCGATCTGTTCGCCAAGCGCCGTGCGCCAGGCCGTCGCCGCCCCGGCTCCGCCTGCGATCGCCGCGAACGCCGGCTCCGCAAGAGCGGCATCGTCCAGCAGCTCGCGCTGGAATTCGAGGATATCCGCGCCCATGGCGTCGTTCGCGGCGATGAGAGCGGCCAGCTCGTTCTTCGCCTGTCCAATGGCCGCCTCGAGTCGAGTCTTTTCGGCGCTCGCGGACTCGACGGTCTCGGCGACCGCATGGGCGTGCGCGGCCAGGCGCACGAGCGCCCCCATGGCCAAGCCGGGAGAGGCGGGCACGCCGCGATAGCGCTGCTCAACTGCCGACCGCGGCTTCATCGAAGTTCCGCTCGACCAGGGATTGCAGCGCCGCCAGCGCGGGCGCCGCCGCTTCGCCCCTGGCCTGCAGCTCCAGCACCGAGCCGGTGCGCAGCTTGAGGCTCATGACCTTGACGATGCTCTTGGCGTCGACCCACTCGCCGTCGGGCGAGCCGCGCAGCCGGATGTCCGCCGCGAACGACTTGGCGAGCTTGGTGAGTTTTACCGCCGGCCGCGCATGCAGGCCGATCGGATGGGTGATGGTGACGCTCGCCGTGACCGCCGTCATGGCGACAGCTCCTCGGCGGTCGCACACACCTGCTCCAGCGTCGAGCCGCCGGCGGCCTCCGAGGCCGCGATGACCGCGCCCTCGACCACCGGCGCATTGCAGATGCGGACCTTCTTGCCGCGTGCGGGATCGAGCATCTCCACGGCCATCTCGGCGTTCATCTCGGCGCCGCCGAGGTCGACGAAGACCGCCACGCCGGCCTCGCTCCAGACCGATTCGATGGCGTCGCGGATCTTCAACGGATCGGTGCCGAGGTCTCCGGCCGGGTTGCCGCCGGTGAAGGCGCAGGGCACCTCCTCGCCCACCATCTGTCGCACCATGGCCGCGGCGCCGCGCGCGACGTCCGGCGAGTGCGAGACGATGACGATGCCGACGAACTGGCTCATGTCCGCCCCTCGATGACGTCGCAGACCGCCTCGACCATCAGCTGGCTCGAGCGCGCGCCCGGATCGATATGCCCCTTCGAGCGCTCGCCCAGGAACGAGGCGCGCCCGCGAATGGCCAGCAGCGGCTTGGTCGCCGCCACGGCGTCGGCCGCGCGCTGCCGCAGGGTTGCGGTCAGCTCGCTGCCGCCGGCTTCCAGCGTTTCCGCCACCGGCCCCAGCACGTCCAGCATCGTCTTCATTCCGAAATCCGATTTCCCGCGCGCTTTCACAGCATCGACAGCGGCCCGAAACGCGCTCGCCATCTGCGCCCGATCGGGGATGTCGGCCAGCCCCTTCCCCAGACTCATGAACAGCGTGCCATAGAGCGGCCCCGATGCACCGCCGACCTTGGTGACCAGATACATGCCCGCCGCCTTCAACGCTTCACCCAACGGCTTCTCCGCCAGCTTGTCCAGATCGGCCAGCACCGCCTCCAACCCCCGCTTCATATTGATCCCATGGTCGCCGTCCCCGATCGCCTGATCGAGCGTCGTCAGCTCCTCCGCATGCGCAATCACCCGCTCGGCCGTGGTCTTTATCAGCTGTCGTCGGAGATCTTGCACGTCCGCCGTCATGCTCGGCTCCTGCGATCAAGCGGGCAGACTGGGATCAACACGGTGCGTCCTTCGACAGGCTCAGGATGAGGGTCTTTCTTTGTGCCACCAAGATTCTCCCTCATCCTGAGCCTGTCGAAGGACGCAAAGCGTTTTTTCAGCGACTTCTCCGCATCTCCGCGCCTCCGCGTGCCCAGAGCCTTTTTTCTGTTCATGCGACCTACGCTCCCGCCACCCGGCGCCCGTCGGCGTCGAAGAACAGCGGTTGTACGAACTCGATCCCCAGCGGGTCGCCCTGCCTCAGCGGGCTGTGGCCGTCGACGAGGATGACGATCTTGTTGTCGGCGACCTGCAGATGCAGGTGGCTCTGGTCGCCCAGATGCTCAAGCCGCTGCACCAGGCCGACGGTCGTGCCGTTCACCGGGCGCTCGATCAGCTTGATGTGCTCGGTGCGCGCGCCGACCATCGCGGCGCCGCTCGGCGCCCGCACATGCACGGCATCGACCGGCAGCAGATTGATGCGGGGGATGCCGAGCCGGGTGGCGACGTAACTGTCGATCGGGCTCTCGTAGATCTGCCGGGGCGTGCCGAACTGCACGAGCCGTCCTTCTTTCAACACGCCGATATGCGTGGCCATTGTCATGGCCTCGATCTGGTCGTGCGTGACATAGAGCATGGTGGCGCCGAGGTCCTGTTGGATGCGCTTCAGCTCCAGGCGCAGTTCCGCGCGCAGTTTGGCGTCGAGCGACGACAGCGGTTCGTCCATCAGGTACGCCGAGGGCTGGCGCACGAGCGCGCGGCCGATGGCGACGCGCTGCATCTCGCCGCCGGAGAGACGCGTCGCCTTGTTCTGCAGCTTGGGCGCGATATGCAGCAGCTCCGCCACTTCCTGCACCCGCCGCCGGATGGCGTCTTCCGGCACGCGCCGCGCCGGCGAGCGCAGCGGAAAGGCCAGGTTGTCGAACACCGTCCAGTGCGGATAGAGCGAGTATTGCTGGAACACGAAGGCGACGTCGCGCACCGCCGGCGGCATCGCCGTGGCATCCCGGCCGCCGATCGCGACCGTGCCGCGGTCCGGCTGCTCCAATCCGGCGATGAGGCGCAGCGTCGTGGTTTTGCCCGCGCCCGTCGGACCCAGCAGCACCACGAAACTGCCATCGTCGACCGTGAGGTCGAGGTCCTGCACGGCCGCCACCGGGCCGAACGACTTGGAGACTCCTTGCGCGCGGATCTCAGACATGGACCGCCTCCGCCGATCGCCGCAGACGCAGCGCCTGTCCGCTTGCCGCGTCGAACAGGGAAAGGCTCGGAGTCCGGAAGGCGAGGCCGACGGTTTCGCCCGTGCGCACCGCAAGATCCGACGGCACCCGCGCTTTGACGCGCCCATGGCTCGTCTCGACCGTCACGATCTGCGTCGTGCCCAGATACTCCGATCCGAACACGCGCCCGCGCAGGCCGCTGCCATCCTCGAACAGGATGTGCTCGGGACGGACGCCGAGCGCCAACTCGCCTTCCGCGCGCCCGTCATCGATCGTCGGCACGGGGAGCATGCAGCCATTGAGCTTCACCGACGTCGATCCCGGCGCCACCGCTCCCGTGAAGCGCAGGAAGTTCATCGGGGGCGAGCCGATGAAGTCGGCCACGAACATGCTGGCGGGACGGTCGTAGATCTCCTGCGGCGCGCCGTACTGCTCGACGAGGCCCTGGTTCATGACCGCGATCTTGTCGGCCATGGCCATGGCCTCCAGCTGATCGTGCGTCACATAGACGGTCGTAGCACCCACGCGGTCGTGGAGCGCGCGCAGCTCCTGGCACATGATGTGCCGGAACTCGGCGTCGAGTGCGCCCAGCGGCTCGTCCATCAGGAAGGCCTTGGGTTCGCGCACGATTGCGCGTCCCAGCGCCACGCGCTGGCGGTCGCCGCCCGACAGCCGTGACACCGGCTGGTCCAGCAGATGATCGATGCGCAGCAGGCGGGCCGTGTCGGCGGCGCGCTTGCGGCGTTCGGAGTTCGGCGTGCCCTGGCATTTCAGGGGGAAGGCGATGTTCTGGCGCACGGTCATGTTCGTGATCGTCAGCCATTTCCCGGAGTAGCGGCGATGGCAGAGATCAGGATCGAGGACCTGCACAAGGCGTTCGGCGACTTCACGGCGGTGAAGAGCTCGAACCTGACCGTCGGCAAC
>JBGPEQ010000273.1:0-5978 GCA_041482855.1 Dongiaceae bacterium
CACGGATGTGCTGGTTCCGACGGACGTGACGGTGGCTGACGCCATCGATCCCGACCGCTCAGAGGCCGAGACATGGCAGTGGTTGATCGTGGACTACATTTCGCCGACGAAGTTTGCAACGGACCATGTGAACTACGCCCTGTTCCACGGCCATCCGATCGCGCCCGAGGCCAAGTACCACAACCCCTGGCCGCCGCGCCGCGCCCATAACGAGCCGCTGGCGGGCTACCAGCTCAGTTCGGATTGTCGGCCAGTCCGCGCCTGAGGCAGCCGACCAGATTGCGCGCCACCGATCGGTTCGGGTCGAGGTTGGGATTGAAGATCGTAATGTTGATGCCGACGGCGCGGCCGCTGCCGACGGCCGCGCGCAGGACCGCCGCCAGTTCGTCGAAATCGAGTCCGTCGGTCATGCGATAGTCCACGGCCGGCATGACCGCATCGTCGAGTACATCGACGTCCAGGTGAATCCAGAAGCCTTTTGAATCCGCGGTCCCTAGGCGTTCAACCGCCTTGGCAGCCGCTGCCTTCGCGCCGGCCTTGCGCACCTCGCCAAGGTCCATGACGGTCATGTCGGTGGCGCGGACATCCTGGCTCCCATATTTGTGGGCCAGGGCGGCGTCGCGGTGGGCGAACACGACAATGTCCTCGTCGCGTACGTAGGGCTTGCGACCCTCGAGATTGACGACCTGGTCGGGCCCCCGCCCGGACACCAGCGCCAGGTCCATGTCGGCGGCCTCGCCGGTCAACGACTGGTGCGGCGCATAGAAATCGGCATGGCCGTCGAGAAACAGCAGCCCGTAGCGGCCGCGCCGCCGCAGCGCCAGCGTGCAGCCGAGCAGGATGCTGCAATCGCCGCCGACCACCACGGGAAACTCGCCGCCGTCGACGACCCGGCCGATAGCGTCGGCAAGGCGCGGCGAATACTCGGCCAGGCCCCTCGGGTTGAGCATGGCCGTCGTGCTCTCGCGCACCGGATCGTAGTCGGGCGGCTCCACGCGCTGATCGCGGCGGGCGTCGAGGGCGCGCGCCAGGCCGATCTGCAGCAGCACCTCCGGCGTGCGCTCGACGCCGCTGGGCCACAGCCCGAGCGGCGAGGGGGCCTCGATGATCGCGAAGCGGGTCATGGCAGTCCTCCCGGTTCGTCAGTGTGACGCGGAATGCTCGTCGGCGCCGTGCTGGCGCGCGACCGGCAGCAGCGCGCCCACCAGTAGGACGCCGCCGACGATCTGTATAGCGCTAAGCCGCTCGCCGAGGAACAGCATGGCGCCGACGACGCCGAACATCGGCACCAGCGCCAGGAAGAACGAAAAGATGCTGGCGGGCATGTGGCGGAGCGCCACCAGGTGCAGCCAGAACGGCAGCGCGAACTGCAGCATCCCGGAGATGAACGCCCATGTCAGCGCCGTCGCCGTCAGCTCCGGCCAGCCGCCGATGATGCCCAGTCCTTGCGCCAGCAGTACCAGCGCAACCACGAACAGGCTGCCGGCCGCGAACTGGATGGCGCACAGGATGAGCGGGGCGATGCCCGCGACGATCCGCCGGCTGACGATGGCGTAGAGCCCGCCGCAGAAATACTGCAGCAGCAGCAGGCCGTCGCCGCTCAGGAGCGTCAGTCGGGCATTGCTCATGTCGGGCGCCACGACCATGACGAGCCCGGCCGCCGCCGCGATGCTGCAGAGCGCCATCACCCGCGTCATCGGCTCGCGCAGGATCAGCCATGCCAGCAGCAGCACGAAGAACGACTCGGTCGTGCTGATGAGGGACGTGTTGCTGGCGGTCGTCAGGTAGAGCCCGATCGTGCCGACGCCATAGCCGAGGCCGAATTCGAGAATGCCAGTCGCGCCGCCAAGCAATGTCTGTCGGGCGCTCGGGCGCGGCGGCCGCTCGATGGCGGCGAGAAGCGCGATCACCAGCGCACTGAATACGAGCTGCACCAGCAGGAGGTGGGCGGGCGGCAGATAACCTAGCGCATGCTTCACGGCCGAGATGCCGAAGCCCCAGGACAGCGACGACAGAAGCGCGCAGCCGACGGCAAGCGCGGGCAGGCGGGTCATCGACCGTCGAGGGCGCTGCGAATGGCCGCGTGGACGGGATCGAGGAGCCGCTCGCCGGCCGGTATCAGGTGCGTGATCTCGTTGAACGCGTGGACCATGCCGGGCGCTTCGACGAACGTCGTCGGCACCCGCGCGGCGCGCAGCCTATCGGCATACAGCCGCGCCTCGTCGAACAGCGGATCGCATTCGGCCGCCATGATCACCATCGCCGGCATGCCCGCGGGTATGGGGTGCAGCAGCGGCGATGCCAGGGGATCGCCGGCCTTGCCGCTGTCGCCGATATAGGCCGCGACGAACCAGTCGAGAAACTCGCGGTCGAGGTCGTGGCCCTTCGCATAGCGCGCGATCGATGGCTGGCTTAGCGTGAGGTCGAGCCAGGGACAATGCAGAATTCCCAGGCGAACGCGGGGACCGCCGGCAGCTGCCTTCGTCGCCACGATCGCTGACAGGCCGCCACCGGCGCTGCAACCCGCGACGGCCAGGCGCCGCGGATCGCCGCCGAAGCCCGGCGCATGGGCCGCCACCCACGTCAGCGCGTCGTAGGCGTCCTCGGCCGCCGCGGGGAAGCGATGCTCGGGCGCCACGCGGTAGCCGATCGAGACGACGATGGCCGGCGTGCGCGCTGCCAGCCGCCGCGCCTCATGCTCGCTCTCATCGATGCCGCCGATGACATAGCCGCCGCTGAAGTAGTAGACGATCACCGGCAAGGATGCCGAAGCGTCGCCTGCCGGCGTCAAAATTCGCGCCGGGCAGCTACCGGCACGCGTCGGAATGCGAATGTCCTCCACCCGCGCCATCTCTGGCATCGGGCGTCCGCTGGTGGTGATGAATTCTCGATAGACTTCGCGCGCCTGCGCGTGCGGCATTTCCCAAAACGCCGACAGTCCTCGGGCTGCGGCCCATTCGCCGCTTTTCCGCATATACGCCGTGCAGTCCGGGTGGAGCGGCATGGCGCGCCCGATCGGCTCTGTAGCGGCGGGCCTAGCGCGTGCCCTTCCAGGCGGCGCAGGTCTGGCGCTGCTGGCCGAGCCCCGCGATGCCCAACGTCATGACGTCGCCGGCCCTCAGGAACCGCGGCGGCTTCTTGCCCATGCCGACGCCGGGCGGCGTGCCCGTCGTGATGATATCGCCCGGCAGCAGCGTGATGAAGCGGCTGACATAGCTGACGAGATGGGCGGCGCCGAAGATCATCGTCTTCGTGCTGCCGGTCTGCATGCGCTCGCCGTTGACGTCGAGCCACATGTCCAGCGCCTGCGGGTCGCGCACTTCGTCCCTGGTCACGAGCCAGGGGCCGAGCGGACAGAAGCTGTCGCAGCCCTTGCCCTTGTCCCAGGTGCCGCTGCGCTCGAGCTGGAATTCGCGCTCGGAGACGTCGTTGCAGATGAGATAGCCGGCGACGTAGTCGAGCGCCTTCTCCTCCGGCACGTAGCGCGCGGTGCGGCCGATGGCGATGGCCAGTTCGACCTCCCAGTCGGTCTTCTGGGAGTCCTTGGGAATCGTGACGTTGTCGTTGGGGCCGGTGATCGAGCTGATCGCCTTCGTGAAGATGATGGGTTCCTTGGGCGGCGCCGCGCCCGACTCGGCGGCGTGGTCGGCATAGTTGAGGCCGATGGCGATGACCTTGCCGATGCCGGCGATCGGCGGGCCTAGGCGCTGCTTGCCGCGCACGACCGGCAGGCGCTCGATCTTCAGCCCGCGCAGCGCCTTCAGGCTGGCCGGAGCCAGCGCCGCGCCGTCGATCTCGCGCAGCTTCTTGCTGAGGTCCCGCAGCTTGCCATCGCCGTCGATCAGGCCCGGTTTTTCCTTCCCCGGCCGTCCATAGCGCACCAACTTCATCCCGATTCCCCATCGATTCCGATCGATCTGCGCCGCCCAACCGACGCGGCGCCGGCCAGACTGCGTTAGCGAACAGGCGGATGCAAGGGCATCGTTTTTCCGCAGTCCCCGCGCTATGCTGCCCCGTTGCAATCGCGATGAAGCGCCATGCACGGATGGATCGATAAGATCGTCGCCTGCCTCTCTGCGCCCGTTCTCTACGTGGCCGATCCGCTTCGCCGCATTTACTGGCTGTACCTGCTTGTCGCGCTCGCGCTCGCAGCAGTGGTCTTTTTCTATCGACAGCCGCCGCGCCGTAGCTCTCTGCTCAAGGATTTCGTCGCGTACGTCGCCCCTCGACAGATCTACGGCAACCGGTCCGCCCGGCTCGACTATTGGTTCTTCTACCTCAACGCAATGGTCTTCGGGCTGATCCTGGCGCCGCTCGTCGCGGCCCCCACGGTTGCCACGTTCGTCGCCGGCATGCTCGGCGGGTCTATGCCGGCCACGGCCGCTCCCGGTCCCGGGTGGTCCATCGGCCTGACGATCGCGACTCTGCTGGCGATGGACCTCGCCCTCTACATCGCTCACTACCTGCAGCACAAGGTCCCCGTCCTCTGGGAGTTCCACAAGGTCCACCACTCGGCCGAAGTGCTGACTCCGATCACGGCTTTTCGCGTACATCCGGTGGACGATCTGCTCACGCTCAGCCTGACCGCGCTCTTCACTGGGGCCGTGCAAGGCCTCTTCCACGTCGTGGCCGGCACGGGGATCGCTGATATCCACGTCCTCGGCGTGAACGTCCTTCTGTTCGCTTGGTACATCTTCGGGTTCCATCTCCGGCACAGCCACGTCTGGCTGGCCTACCCCTCGTGGCTCAGCCATGTCCTCGTCAGCCCGGCGCAGCACCAGATCCACCACAGCAATGCGCCCCGGCATTTCGACCGGAACATGGGGTTCATCTTCGCGTTCTGGGACGCTTTGGCGGGAACGCTCTACGTGCCGAAGGCGCGTGAGGAGCTGAGCTATGGGCTCTATGGCGAAGAGCCCGGCCGGTTCGGATCGGTGACGGCGCTCTACATCCGGCCGTTTCTCAACCTGTGGGCGATGCGCTCGCGCGATCCGGCGGCGGTCGCGCGCCGGGCCTCGGCCAGAATCCCGTCGGCTCAATAGGTCGCGCGGCCGCCTGATAGATCGAAAGTGAAACCGGTGGTGAAGCTGCAGGCCGGCGAGACGATCCAGGCGATCAACTGCGCCGCCTCCTCGAGCTCGCCGCAGCGCTTCATCGGGATCTTGTCCGTCATGTACTTGACCACCGCTTCCGGCAGGGCGTCGACCATCGGCGTGCGGATCACGGCCGGGGCGAGGGCGTTGATCGTGATGCCGGTCTCCGCATAGTCCTTGCCGAGCGACTTCACGAGCCCGATCACGCCGGCCTTCGTGGCCGCATAGGCCGCCATGGCGGCGTTGCCCTCCTTGCCGGCGATCGAGGCGACGTGCAGCAGGCGGCCGTAGTTGCGCGCGAGCATGCGCGGCAGCACCGCCTTAGACAGCACCATGGCGCCCCTCAGGTTGATGCGGTAGACGGCGTCGAAGTCGGCCATATCGACCTCATGGCCCTTGAGATTGGTCTTGCCGGTGACGCCGGCGCAGTTGACGAGGCCGTGGATGGGGCCTAACGCCCGTTCCGCGGTGTCGAGCGCGCGCGGGATCGAGGCGTCGTCGGTCACGTCGGCGGCGGCGGCAATGGCCTTTCCTTGGCCGGATGCAATGGTCGCGGCCGTCTCTTCGGCGCCAGCCAGGTTGCGGTCGATGCACGTCAGGGAGACGCCTTGCTTGCCCAGAAATGACGCTGTCTCCCGCCCGATTCCGCTGGCTGCGCCGATGACCACAACGTGATAGGGCAGGTTAGGAAAGTATCCGAGCATGCTGACCCCTGATCGTGAGTCCTGTTGGATCGGCCGATGTCTTAGTCTGCCTGCAAGCGCCGCGCCAGGGGCTTTCGGACGGGGAGCACCTGCGCGGGCATGCCTGCCATCGATGAAACTCAATGCTATGATCGCTTGCGATGTCCCATGATTGCCCCCGTTGAATTGTTGAGAGGCGGAG
>JBGPEQ010000274.1:0-5968 GCA_041482855.1 Dongiaceae bacterium
CTGGGGATTCCGCCGACCGCCCTGGAGCTGGTGGTTCCCAGCTATCTCGCCCGCTATCGCCCGGGCGGCCGCTTCGTGGCACCCGCCAACGGCTAGGCTGCCGGCTGGCCCGCGCCAGTGCCGGAAACACGGAATCTGCAAAACAACCCCATGCATTGAGAAATAGCCGTTGTTTGCCAAAGCGGTGACCATGTTCACTTTGGGACCGTTCGGGACCGCCAGTGATCGTTTTCGATGCGGTTTCGAGCCATCGGAGACCGATTTGTGTGTTCATAGAAATAGTACCATAATGGTACTATCTGTTCCGGAAATATAACCGACTGTCTCCACAACGAGTCTATGTGATTACTTTCAGAAATTATAATGGCAGCTTTTCTGTCTCATATCTCAATTTCTGCTCGCGGATTGGCGGAAAACCGCGTATAGGTGGCGGGCAGGCGTCGAACGGCGCAGGCCGGGCATCCGCCCGACCCGGCGGCGGAAAGCTGCCGGGAGAGGACTGGGAGAGAGTTGGATGCCGCCCCGGATGCTCAAATTCGTCAGCGTCGGAAAGGCCATGCCGGACAAGCGCGCGCCCGGCACGCGGCGCGCCGACTTCCAGGAGATATTCCGAGAGTACCGGCCCGACCATGCCGCCGAACAGGCCGGCCGCTGCTCGCAATGCGGGGTGCCGTTCTGCCAGGTCCATTGCCCCGTCCATAACAACATCCCGGACTGGCTGAAGCTGACCGCCGAGGGCCGGCTCGAGGAGGCCTATGAGGCCGCGGCTGCCACCAACAACTTCCCGGAGATCTGCGGCCGCATCTGCCCGCAGGACCGGCTGTGCGAAGGCAACTGCGTGATCGAGCAGGCCGGCCACGGCACGGTCACCATCGGCTCGATCGAGAAATACATCACGGACACGGCCTGGGAGCAGGGCTGGGTGAAGCCGGTCAGGCCGCGGCGCGAGCTTTCGAGTTCCATCGGCATCATTGGCGCCGGGCCCGGCGGCCTGGCGGCGGCCGAGCAGCTGCGCCGCCGGGGCCACCAGGTCCATGTCTACGACCGCTATGACCGGGTCGGCGGCCTGATGATCTACGGCATCCCCAACTTCAAGCTGGAGAAGCCGGTGGTCGAACGGCGCGCCCGGCTGCTGGCCGACGGCGGCATTCATTTTCATCTCAACTGCGAGATCGGCCGCGACGTCGCCTTCGGGGAATTGCGCAGCCGGCATGACGCGGTGCTCGTCGCCTGCGGCGTCTACCGGGCGCGCGACATCCAGGCGCCGGGCGTCGGGCTCGGCAATATCGTGCCCGCCCTCGACTATCTCACCGCCAGCAACCGCAAGGGCCTCGGCGATGCCGTGCCGGCGTTCGACGACGGCTCGCTCGATGCCGCCGGCAAGCATGTGGTGGTGATCGGCGGCGGCGACACGGCGATGGACTGCGTGCGTACGGCCGTGCGCCAGGGCGCCAAGTCCGTGAAGTGCCTCTACCGCCGCGACCGCGCGAACATGCCGGGCTCCCAGCGCGAGGTCGCCCATGCCGAGGAGGAGGGCGTCGAGTTCGTCTGGGTGGCGGCGCCCGAGGCCTTCCTCGGCAACCGCAAGGTGTCGGGCGTCCGGGCGCAGCGCATCCATCTGGGCGTACCCGACTCGACGGGACGGCAGACTCCGCGCGTCATCGACGGCTCGCAATTCACGGTCGAGGCCGACCTCGTGCTGAAGGCGCTGGGCTTCGATCCCCTGGACATCGCGGCGCAGTTCGCGACGCCCGATCTCGGCCTCACCAAGTGGGGCACGCTGAAGATCGACCACCGCACCAAGATGACGAACCTCGACGGCGTGTTCGCCGCCGGCGACATCGTGCGTGGCGCCTCGCTCGTGGTGTGGGCCATCCGCGACGGCCGCGACGCCGCCGAGTCCATCGACCGCCATATCGCCGCCAAGGCTGTCAGCGCCGCGGCGGCCGAATGAGGAGTCTCGCCATGCGCCGTCGCTTCCGCCCTGCCGCGATCCTGATCGCTGCGCTCGCGCTCGCAATTCCCGGTGCTTCGGGCGCGCAGAATGCCGCCGATCCGGTAGCCCTCGCCAAGGCGAAAGCGCTGCTGCAGGTCTCCAATCTCATCGCCATGCGCGATCAGATGGTCTCGCTCGTCGAGGTGCAGATCGCGGCCCTCATGCTGGATGCCAATCCCGGCCAAGAGGACAAGGTCAACCGCGCGGTGACGGAGGTCATCCGGCCGGCGCTGAAGCGGCGCATCCCCGAATATCTCGACCTCGCCGCCGGCGTCTATGCCGACCATTTCACGCGCGCCGAACTCGACCAGCTGGTCTCGTTCTACAAGAGCCCGCTCGGGCAGAAGCTGGTGCGCGAGCAAAGCGATCTGATTCCCGCCATGACCCAGATGAGCAAGGACTGGGTCAACCGCGTCGGCAACGAGGTGCTGAAGGACGCCGCGGACGACTTCGGCAGGCGCGGGTTGAAGGCGCCGGGGGCGTGAGGCGCTTATGACATTGCATGGTGTAGGGGCGACCGGCAGGTCGCCCGCGGCTCGTGCGGCAGATAGACGGACGACCTGCCGGTCGCCCCTACGGACTCTCAACGGATGGAACTAGGCCATGCGTGACGATTTCATCTCCAGCTGGCAACGCAACGCGGCCCATCTCGAAGCGCACGGCATGTACGATCCCGCCGAGGAGCACGATGCCTGCGGCGTGGGACTGATCGCGGCCATCGACGGCAAGCCGCGGCGGCAGGTTGTCGAGGCGGGGATCGCCGCGCTGAAGTCGGTGTGGCATCGCGGCGCCGTCGATGCCGACGGCAAGACCGGCGACGGCGCCGGCATCCACGTGCAGATTCCGCAAGAATTCTTCAAGGAATATTTTCGCAAGCAGGGGCAGGCGACCGGCCGGACCAAGCTCGGCGTCGGCATGGTGTTCCTGCCGCGCACCGATCTCGGCGCGCAAGAGCGCTGCCGCGTCATCGTCGAACGCGAGATTCTCGCCTACGGCTACACCATCCATGGCTGGCGCCAGGTGCCCGTGAATGTCGAGGTGATCGGCGAGAAGGCCAACGCCACCCGGCCCGAGATCGAGCAGATCATGATCGCCAACAGCACGGGCACGTCGGAGGAGCAGTTCGAGGTCGACCTCTACGTCATCCGCCGGCGCATCGAGAAGGCGGCGATGGAGGAGTCGATCAAGGACCTCTACATCTGCTCCATGTCCTGCCGGTCCGTGATCTACAAGGGCATGTTCCTGGCCGAGCAGCTCACCGCCTTCTATCCGGACCTGCTGGATGAGCGCTTCGTCTCCAACTTCGCCGTCTGGCACCAGCGCTACTCCACCAACACCTTCCCGACCTGGCACCTGGCGCAGCCCTTCCGCGTCATCGCCCATAACGGCGAGATCAACACCCTCAAGGGCAACATCAACTGGATGAAGGCGCATGAGACGCGCATGGCGACGGCCGTCTATGGCGACTTCATGGCCGACATCAAGCCGGTGATCCAGCCGGGCGGCTCGGATTCGGCGATGCTCGACAACGTCTTCGAATCCATGGTCGGCGTGGGACGCACCCTGCCGATGGTGAAGGCGCTGCTGATTCCGGATGTCTGGGCCGAGCGCGAGACCATGCCCAAGGCCCATCGCGATCTCTACAGCTACTGCAACTCGGTGATGGAGCCGTGGGACGGGCCGGCCGGCATCTGCGCCTTCGGCGGCAACTGGGTGATTGCGGGCATGGACCGCAACGGCCTCAGGCCGCTGCGCTACACCATCACCGGCGACGGGCTGCTGCTCGCAGGCTCGGAGACCGGCATGGTCCGGATCAATGAGGGCGACATCGTCGAGAAGGGCCGTGTCGGCCCCGGCCAGATGATCGCCGTCGATCTGGCGCAGGGCAAGCTCTACCACCACCGGGAGATCATGGATCACCTGGCGGCGCAGGCCGATTTCGGCGCCTGGGTGAAGAACATCACGGTGATCGATACCCTCATCCGCTCCAAGCCCGGCAAGCCCGCGAGCTTCGAGAAGGACGAGCTGCGCCGCCGCCAGGTCGCCGTCGGACTCACGCAGGAAGACCTGGAACTCATCCTCCATCCGATGGTGGAAGATGCGAAGGAAGCCGTCGGCTCCATGGGCGACGACACCCCGATCGCCGTGCTGTCCGACGAGTATCGGGGACTGCATCACTATTTCCGGCAGAACTTCAGCCAGGTCACCAACCCGCCGATCGACAGCTTGCGCGAGGCGCGCGTGATGACGCTGAAGACGCGGCTCGGCAATCTCGGCAACATCCTCGACCAGGACGAGAGCCAGTGCCGGCTGCTGCAGCTGGAATCGCCGGTGCTGCTGACGGCCGAGTTCCAGGCCATGCGCGCCTATATGGGCGCCACGGCCGTCGATATCGACTGCACGTTTGATACCAAAGGCGGTGACCCCAAGGGCGGCGACAACGCCATGCGCGACGCCATCGCCCGCATCCGCCGCGAGGCCGAGGATGCCGTGCGCGGCGGCGCCGTGCATGTGATCCTCAGCGACGATAAGCTCAGCGCCGCCCGCGCCTCGATCCCGATGATCCTGGCCACCGGCGCGGTCCACACGCACCTGCTGCGCCAGCAACTGCGCACCTTCACGTCGCTCAATGTGCGCAGCGGTGACTGCCTGGATGTCCACCAATTCGCGGTGCAGATCGGCGTCGGCGCGACGACGGTGAACGCCTACCTGGCCGAGGCCTCCATTGCCGACCGCCATCGCCGCGGCCTGTTCGGCGAGCTGTCGCTCGAGGATTGCCTGAAGCGCTTCAAGAAGGCGGTCGACGAAGGGCTGCTGAAGGTAATGTCGAAGATGGGCATCGCCGTCGTCAGCAGCTATCGCGGCGGCGCCAACTTCGAGGCCGTCGGCCTGTCGCGCACGCTGGTGGCCGAATATTTCCCGCCCATGCAGTCGCGCATCTCCGGCATCGGTCTCACGGGCATCCAGCGCGAGGTGCTGGAGCAGCATGGGCGCGCCTATGCGGAGGATTTCATAGCCCTGCCGATCGGCGGCTTCTACCGCTATCGCCGCGGCGGCGAGTCGCATGCGTGGGAAGCGAACCTGATCCACACGCTGCAGGCGGCCGTCACCTCGGAGTCCTATCAGGCGTTCAAGCGCTACAGCGAGGCGATCAGCAAACTGCCGCCGGTGGCGTTGCGCGATCTGCTGGATTTCCGCCTGGGCAAGGCGCCGATCTCGATCGACGAGGTCGAGTCGATCACGGAGATCCGCAAGCGATTCAACACGCCCGGCATGTCGCTGGGGGCGCTGTCGCCGGAGGCGCACGGCACCCTCAACGTCGCCATGAACCGCATCGGCGCCAAGTCGGACTCGGGCGAGGGCGGCGAGGATCCCGCGCGCTATCGCCCGCAGCCCAACGGCGACAATGCCAACTCGGCCATCAAGCAAGTGGCCTCCGGCCGCTTCGGCGTCACCGCCGAATATCTCAACGCCTGCCGCGAGCTCGAGATCAAGATCGCGCAAGGGGCCAAGCCCGGGGAGGGCGGCCAGCTGCCGGGCTTCAAGGTGACGGAGACGATCGCCAAGCTGCGCCACGCCACGCCGGGCGTGTCGCTGATCTCGCCGCCGCCGCACCACGACATCTATTCGATCGAGGACCTGGCGCAGCTGATCTACGACCTGAAGCAGATCAACCCGGATGCGCGCGTCGGTGTGAAGCTGGTGTCGCGCTCTGGCATCGGCACGATCGCGGCGGGCGTGGCCAAGGCCAAGGCCGACGTCATCCTCATTTCCGGCCATGTCGGCGGCACCGGCGCCAGCCCGCAATCCAGCATCAAATATGCCGGCGTGCCCTGGGAGATGGGACTCTCGGAATCGCACCAGGTGCTCGTTCTGAACCGGCTGCGCCACCGCGTGCGCTTGCGCACCGACGGCGGCATCAAGACCGGCCGCGACGTCGTGATCGCGGCCATGCTCGGCGCCGAGGAGTTC
>JBGPEQ010000275.1:0-5965 GCA_041482855.1 Dongiaceae bacterium
CGGCGCCGATCGCCTCGGCGGCCGACATGATCGGCAAATGTGAACTCACTGGCGAAAAGGGCTCTATCCCCTTGACGCCGGCCAAGGCCGGGCAGCTGACCGTGGAAGTCAGCCTGCCGGCGCCCGGCTGGTGGAACGGCGATACCGTGGAGTCCATCGCCGACGGCTACGAATACTGCATGGCCGCCAACATCGCCCACCGCGCCGGCTTCGACAAGATGGAGGTCGTAAACGTGGCGTGGGATGCGCTGGTCGCCGGTCAGACAGCCGATTTCGACATGGCCCTGTCGGAGATCTCCATCACCGATGAACGCAAGAAGGTCGTCGACTTCTCCGTGTCCTACTTCTCGTCCGACATCGGCGTCCTCGTGCAGAAGGGGACCAAGGTGGACGCGACGTCGATCAAGGACATGCGCATCGGCGTGCAGCAGGCCACGACCGGCGCCGACTTCGTCGACCAGAAGCTGAAGCCGAACAAGCCGGCCAACGTCTACCCCGACCAGCCCTCGATGTTCACCGCCCTCGCGGCCGGTCAGATCGACGTCGCCATGACGGATACCTCGATCATCCTCGCGCAGGCCGGCGCGAGCAATGGCACTCAGGAGGCCGTCGGACAATACTCCACGAACGAGACCTACGGTGCCCTCTATCCGAAGGGATCGAAGAACGGGGCGACGATCGACAAGATCATCCAGGCGCTGATGGACGACGGCACGCTGAAGATGCTGGCGGCCAAGTACCTGGCGGCCGCCTGGGGCGCCGACCCGACCTCGGTGCCGTACTTCAAGCCTGGGAGCTGATCCCGGTCCACCGTGAGCGGCACTGCCATGGAGGATGGGGCGCGCGACCAGCGGTGGCGCGCCCCTTCGCTTCCCAAGGATCCGACGGCGCTCTCGACTGTCGCCTTGGCGGTCGCACTGGCCGTTGTTGCGGCCACCTGGTGGGTGGCAGGGGCGGTGCGCGGGGCCTTGGCCGAGGCGCAGGTGAGCAGCGCGCTGGTCGACGCCGCCCTGCTCATCTTCAGCATCGTCTCCTTGTTGCTGCTCTTGCCGGCGGTCTGCGGCGTCCGCAGCGCCCGGCGGGCGTGGACGGCCCGCTTGTCGTCGAACATCGTCGCGACCCGAGTGGAGAGCGCGTCGGCGCAGACCTGGTGCTGGTTCACCTTCGGCTACGCGGCGACGGTCATCGTCGTTCTGGTGATGGCGCTGTTCATCCTCGCCAACGACGCTGCGGTGGGGCGCACGTTCTTCTACCTCCCGCTGATGCGGGATTCGTTCTGGCTGGTGCTGAAGGCCTTCTGGATCAACGTCTATATCGCCGTCGTCGCCGAGGTGCTCGTGCTCGTCTGGGGCCTGGTCGTCGCCATGGCGCGGCTGCTGCCGGGCCGGCCCGGCCAGCCGATCCGCATGATGGCGACGGCCTACACCGACGCCTTTCGCGGCCTGCCGGCCATCATCACGCTCTATCTCGTGGGCTTCGGCCTTCCGCTCACCGGCATCCCCTTCGCCCGCCACCTGCCCTTGACCGTGCTGGCGATCATTGCGCTCACGCTCACCTATGGCGCCTATGTGGCGGAGGTCTACCGCTCGGGCATCGAGAGCATTCACTGGAGCCAGACGGCGGCCGCTCGCTCGCTCGGGCTGTCGTACCTGCAGAGCCTGCGCTTCGTGGTCGTGCCGCAGGCCATCAGGCGCATCGTCCCGCCGCTGCTCAACGACTTCATCGGGCTGCAGAAGGATACCGCACTTGTCGCCATCATCGGGGTGATCGATTCCTTCAACCAGGCGAAGATCATCGCCAGCAATCATTTCAACCTGTCGGCGGTGACGACCGTGGGCATCCTGTTCGTGCTCTTGACCATCCCGCAGGCGCGCTTCGTCGACCGCCTCCTCGAGCGCGAAAAGCGCCGCACCCAGGCCGGCGGCTGAGCCATGGCGGCCTCACGCTCGATGTCGGTCGTCGTAGGGGCGAGCGGCGCTCGCCCTTGGTCGGTGCAAGGTCCCGTCGGCGACAACGAGCCCGCGGCAATAGGGCGAGCGCCGCTCGCCCCTGCACCGGCCCCAATCCTGACCCTCCGCTAGAGATCGTCCAGATGCCGCTCCTCGAAGTCAATCAGGTATCGAAGCGCTTCGGTCCGCATGAGGTGCTGAAGGGCCTGAATCTGAACGTCGAGGAGCATCAGGTGGTCTGCCTGATCGGCCCGTCCGGTTGCGGCAAATCCACGCTCCTGCGCTGCATCAACGGGCTGGAGGAGATCCAGGGCGGCGAGATCTGCCTGCATGGCGACCGCGTCACCGGCCCCGGCGTCGACGTCAATGCGCTGCGCCGCGACGTCGGCATCGTGTTCCAGGCCTTCAACCTGTTCCCGCACATGACCGTGCTGGAGAACGTGACCTTGGCGCCGATCCGCGTCCTCGGCATGACGAGGGCCGAGGCCGAGGCGAAGGCGTTGACGCTGTTGAAGCGCATCGGGCTCGACGAAAAGGCGCTGGAATATCCCGACCGCCTGTCGGGTGGCCAGCAGCAGCGCGTCGCCATCACGCGGGCGCTCGCCATGGGCCCGCTGGTCCTCCTGCTCGACGAGATCACCTCCGCGCTCGATCCCGAGCTGGTATCGGAGGTGCTGAACATCGTGCGCGACCTGGCGGAGGAGGGCATGACCATGCTGCTCGCCACCCACGAGATGGGTTTCGCCCGCGAGGTCGCGAGCAAGGTGTGCTTCCTCTACGGCGGCATCGTCCACGAGGAGGGTCCGCCCGAGAAGATCTTCGGCGCGCCTTCCGAGGAGCGCACGCGCGCCTTCCTCAAGCGCATCATCGAGGCGGGAAGGTTGTAGCGTGCCCTCGCCTCGAAGGTGCGTAGCCGGTTCAGCGGAAGCGGCCCATACGCCGTCGTAGGACCAAAGCAGGGTTGGGTCTCACCCCTATATTACTTCGCTTGCCTTGATGCATCGGAGGTTCGATCCTGGCCGCCAGGGGGCAGCCCTTTGCGGGGGCAGGGGCGGAGCACCCGCTGGAGTCGGAATATGCAGGCTGCTGTCTGTCGGGCATTCGCGGAACCTCTGGTCATCGAAGAGGTCGCGCTCGATCCGCCGGGACCAGGCGAAGTCGCGGTCGATCTCGCCGCCTGCGCCATCTGCCATAGCGATATCATCTTTGCCGACGGCGGCTGGGGCGGCCAGTTGCCCGCCGTCTACGGTCACGAGGCCGCCGGCGTGGTGCGCCAGGTGGGGCAGGGGGTCGAGAACATCAGGCCCGGCGACCATGTCGTCGTCACGCTCATCCGCTCCTGCGGCCATTGCGGCTCCTGTGCGCAGGGTGCGCCTGTGACCTGCGAGACCGCCTTCGCGCGCGACTTGCAGAGTCCGCTGCACCGGCCCAACGGCGAGACGTTATCCCAGGGCCTGCGCACCGCGGCGTTCGCGGAGGCGGTCGTCGTCGATGCCTCGCAGGTCGTGGTCATCCCGCCGTCTGTCCCGCTCGACGCCGCCTCGCTGCTCGCCTGCGGCGTCATCACCGGCTTCGGCGCTGTCGTCAACACCGCCGGCCTGCGCCCTGGCACGACCGCCGCGGTCATCGGCGCGGGCGGCGTCGGCCTGAACGCCGTGCAGGGCGCCGCCATTTCCGGCGCGCGCATGGTGGTCGCGCTCGATCTCGTCGAGAGCAAGCTGGAGGCGGCCCGCCGCCTCGGCGCCACCCATACCGTGAACGCCGGCGCGCCCGACGCCGTCGAACAGGTGCGTCGCCTGACCGGCCGCGGCGCCGACTACGTCTTCGTCACCGTCGGTGCCAAGGCGGCGATCCCCCAGGCCCTCGCCATGGCCGCGCGCTCCGGCACGATCGTGCTGGTGGGCATGCCCGCCTCCGGCGTGACTGTCGCCGTCGATCCCGGCGACATCGCCCACAACAACCTGCGCATCCTCGGCTCCAAGATGGGCGGCGCCCACATCCAGGCCGATATTCCCAAGCTCGTCATGCTCTATCAAGAGGGCCGCCTCAAGCTGGACGAGCTGATCTCAGGCCGCTACCCGTTGGCCAAGATCAACGAGGCCATCGCCTCGGCCAGGAGCGGCGAGGCCGTGCGCAACGTCATCGTCTTCAAATGACGGCCGCTTCAGGCCAGATCGACGAGCGCTCCCGGCACGGCCCCGCGCAGCAGCGCCTTGCGGGCTTCCCATTGGCCGCTGGGATCCAGTGTTTCCAAGAACGTGACCTCGCCGCCCGCCAGCAGCGCGATCGGTAGGCCGTCGCGGTAGAGCAGGCGGTTGCCGGTGAGGGCGGCGAGTTTTGGTCCGGGCGTCAGGACGCCCACGAGGTTGAGCGGGTCGGCGCCCGACAGCGAGACCAGAGCGCTCGATGCCGGCTTGCGCCGCACCTCGCGCAGGGCGCCGACCGCATCGGGCAGCGCGAACTGCTCGCCCGCGAAGCCGGCGACGAAGCGGCCGCCGCGGATCTCGCCGCGCGCCTCCAGCCGGCGATAGACCCGCAGCAGCTCGCGCCAGGGCGGCAGCCAGTCGGCCTCGCGCTCGAGCAGGCGCCAGAACACCACGCCGTAGCGATGCAGCAGCTTGCGCGCCACATGCTCGACGGCTTCGGGATTCGGCGGTGCTCCCGACGGCGTCGCGGCGCCGCGGCGGGCGAGCGCCCAGCGTCCCGCCTCTTCCATGCCGAACGTCACGGTGCGCCGGCGCCGCCGTCCGATGGCGATGGGCTTGCGGCGGTCGGAGGGCACGAGCAGCGCGCGCAAGCCGCCGAAGCTGTCGGAATTCACGAGCCCGAGCGCCACCAGTTCGGCGAGCGCTTCTTCGACCTGGCTGCGCAACAAGCCGGCGCCCTCGACCAGCTCGTCGAAGAACGAGGCGCCGTGCTCGCGGATGCACCCCACAACGGCCTGCGCCCGCCCGCTTAGCTGTGCGCCATCGGGCGTCGGCGACAGCGACGACCACAGCGCTGCTTGGCGGCGGGCCAGCAGCGTGATCGGGGTGGTCCGCACCGGCGTCGCGTTGCGTTCGCCGCCGTTCGGCCGTGCGGTGCGCGGCCGCAAACGCGCCCACGCGATCCGTCCCGACAGGCACTGGTCGTCGAGCCAGGCCGGCTCATATTCCTCGACGCGCGCCGGCAGGATCTCGGTCTCCCACGCCCCCGCCGCCGCCTCGAATCCTTCGAGCTGCGCGACCACGACCTCGACCGCATCCGGCCCCTGCATGCGTGCGTCGGGCATCACCCGTTGCCAGCCCAGGAGGAAGCGCAGGAAGTCGCGCGCCGCCACCGGCTCGATCTCCGCCCGCAGCCGCTTGACCGTGTAGGTGTGAACGCGCGCCAGCAGCCGGCGCTCGCACCATTCGTCCACCGCGATTCCCGGCGTGAAGCGCCCGCGCAGCGCGAAGCCCTCGACCTGGAGCGCCGCCAGCGGCGGCGCGATCCCACCGGCATCGAGCCCGAGCGGCGCCGCCAGCGCCTCTTCGGTCACCGGCCCCAGCCCCTCCAACCGTCCGCGCACGATCTCGATCAGTGCCTCGTCCTCGGACCATTCGCGCGCCGCATACTCGGCCGGCGCGGCTATCGCCGGTTCGAGCCTTGCTTGGGGCCAGAGTGCCAGGAATTGCGGCAGGCGCTCGGCGGCGATCCAGAGCGTCGCCTGCGGCGCCTGCAACTGCGTCACGCGCTTGTCGCGCGCCAGCGCCGCCAGCCAATCGTCCCAGCCCGGCTGCGCCTGCGCTTCCGCCGCGCTCAGGAATCCGAGCCAGACCAGCGCGTCGTGCAGCTCATCCGCATTGACGGCCTCGGGCCAGGCCTCCGTGCGCACCCGCGCGATCGCCTCGGGATCGAGCCGGCCGATGTCGGCGGCATCCTCCGGCGCGAGCCAGCGCCGCGCCATCACCGCCTGCGTCCGGCGCTCCTCGAGCGGGGCGTCGTCGAGATAGGCGTACGGCCGCGCGGACAAGACTTCGAGCGCGAGGGGCGAC
>JBGPEQ010000276.1:0-5961 GCA_041482855.1 Dongiaceae bacterium
CGCTTTGAATGGGCCGAGGACTTGAGCGCCGTCGGGCTTGCCATCGTCGACCGGTTCCAGTTTGACGTCGCCATGCCGTACACGCACGAAGCCTGGCGCGGCCGCATCCGCGCCAGCGCCGGCGTGGCCGCAAGCCTGGAGCCGGCCGCGGTCGATGCCTTCGACCGCGAGCACGCCGAGTTACTGCGCACGCAGTTCCCGCGGGAGCCGCTGGACGTGCCTCACTGCGTCTTCGCCATCGTCGCCCGCAAAGAATCCTAGTCGGACCGCGACCGCCGCACACCGGCCTGCCACCGCGAAAACATATGACAGACCGGAGACGGATCGCTAGTCTCGCCCGCCATGCTGCTCCGCCGAGCTGATGTTGCTCCTCGCCATCGACGGGGCCGGCCCCTATCGATCGTTTGGTTGGTGCTGGTCTTGGCCCTGGTGCCGTTCGCGCGCGTCGCGGCCCAGGAGCAACCTGCCGAACTGCCCGCCGTTTCGCAGCAGGATATCGATGCGCTCCTGTCGACGCTCGAAGATCCGGCGGCGCGCGACAAGCTGATCCAGCAGCTGAAGACCCTGAAGGCCGTTCAGGCCCATCAGGCCCAGACCGTCGAGCCCGAAGGCCTCGGCGCCATCCTGCTGTCCGCGCTGTCCGAACGCGTGCGTGAAGCGAGCGATGCGCTGGTGGCGACGGCGACTGCCGTTCTCGACGTGCCGAGCAGCCTCGGCGTGATAGTGACCAAGCTGGCCGATCCCGACGAGCGCGCCCGCTGGCTCGAAGTACTGCTGAAGATCGCCATCATCCTGTCGGTCGGACTGGCCGCGGAGTGGGCGGCCGCGCGTCTGCTGGCGCGACCGCGCAACCTGTTCGATGCCCGCGTCATCGCCAACTATTGGATGCGCCTGCCGCTCGCCGTCGTGCGCCTCCTTCTCGAGGTGCTGCCGATCGTGGCGTTTTTCGCGCTTGCCTACGGCGTGCTCCCGATGACGAATCCGAACCCGACCACGCGTCTCGTCGCGCTCGCCGTCATCAACGCGAATGTCATCGCGCGCGTCGGCGGCGCCGTGGCCCGGGTGGTCTTCTCGCCGAAGGCGGCCGGGCTGCGGCTGCTGAGCGTCACCGACGAGACCGCCAACTACGCCGTCATCTGGATACGCCGCCTGACCGCCGTGTCCGTCTACGGCTACTTCCTCGCCGAGGTCGGCTTTCTCCTCGGTCTTCCGGGCGGCATCTACGGCCTCGCGCTGCGGGCCATCGGGCTGCTGGTGGTCGCCATGCTTGTGATTCTGATTCTTCAGAATCGATCGGCAGTGACAGGCTGGCTCAAAGGCACGGCGGAAGGCAGCCCCTGGAGCAGCGTTCGACAGCGCACCGCCGAGGTATGGCATTTTCTGGCAATCGGCTACGTCTTTGCCATCTACGGCGTATGGACGCTCGACATCGCCGGTGGCTTCGAGTTTCTCCTGCGCGCGACCATACTGACAATGATCGTCCTCACGGTGGTCCGTCTCGTAACCTCCACGCTACGCCGCCTGGTCGACCGCGGATTTGCGCTCAGCGCGGAGCTGAAGTCGCGTTTTCCCGGCCTCGAGACGCGCGCCAATCGCTATCTGCCGTTCTTGCAGGCGTTGTTGCGCGGCGTGATCTATTTCTTCGCGGTTCTCCTGCTCTTGGAAACCTGGGGCCTGCACGCGTTTGCGTGGCTGACCAGCGACTTCGGGCGGCGGGTATTCGGCAGCCTGGTGACGATCGGCGTCATCCTGCTCGTCGCCCTCTTTCTGTCGGAGATCGTCAACGAGCTGGTAGAGCGCTATCTCGGGCGCCGCCAGGGCCAGTGGCAGGATGCGGCGCGCAGCGCCCGCGTGCGCACGCTGCTGCCGCTCCTGCGCAACGCCTTCCGAATCCTGCTGTTCGTGATGGTGGCGCTGATCGTGTTGTCGGAGCTCGGCATCAACATCGCGCCGCTGCTCGCCGGCGCCGGCGTCGTGGGCCTCGCCATCGGTTTCGGCGCGCAGACGCTGGTGAAGGACGTCATCACCGGCATCTTCATCCTGGCCGAGGACACGGTGGCCGTCGGCGACGTGGTCGACCTCGGCGGCCACGTCGGCGTGGTCGAGGCGATGACGCTGCGCAGCATCCGCCTGCGCGACCATACGGGCGCCGTGCATACCATTCCCTTCAGCGCCGTCAGCACGGTCATGAACATGACGCGCGATTTCGGCTTCGCCGTGTTCGACATCGGCATCGCCTACAGCGAGGACCTCGACCGCGTCATCGACCTCGTGCGCAAGCTCGGCGACGAAATGCGCCAGGACAAGGCCTTCGACCGCGACATCCGCGAGCCGACCGAGGTCATGGGCATCAACCGCTTCGCCGACAACGCCGTGATCATTCGCGCCCGCCTCAAGACCGCGCCCGGCAAGCAGTGGAACGTGGAGCGGGAATTCAACCGGCGCCTGAAGCGCCTGTTCGAGGAACATGGCATCGCGCGGGCCAACGCGGCGGCCGTGCCGACGATCTATCTGTCCGAGGCGCGGCCGGCGGCGGCACCGTCGGTCACCGGCCCCGAGCCGGCGCCGCAGACCTGACCGGAGATCGCCATGTCCGGACATCCCGCCGCCGATCGGGCAATCCCGCAGGTCCGCCATTTCGGCGCGGTCAATTGGATCGGCCTGTGGACGCTCTATTGCAGGGAAGTGCGGCGGTTCGTGAAAGTGGCGACGCAGACCGTGCTGGCGCCGCTGGTGACCACCCTGCTCTATCTCGCCATCTTCGTGCTCGCCATCGGCGATCCCGCGCACAAAATCGGCGACGTCCCGTTTCAGTCATTCCTGGCGCCGGGCCTGATCATGATGGCCATGGCCCAGAACGCCTTCGCCAACACCTCGTCCTCCATCATGATCTCGAAGATTCAGGGCAATATCGTGGACACGCTGATGCCGCCGCTGTCGCCGGGCGAGCTGACCTGCGGATTTGCCCTCGGCGGCATGACGCGCGGCCTGGCGGTCGGATTCGTCATGTGGGGGGCGATGACCTTCCTGGTGCCGGTCGGCGCACACGATCTTCTGTTCGTTCTGTTCCATGCCGTCGCGGCCTCGCTCATGCTGTCGCTGCTCGGCATCATCGGCGGCATCTGGTCGGAGAAGTTCGATCACCTGGCGGCGGTGACGAATTTCATCATCACGCCCTTCGCCTTCCTCTCCGGCACCTTCTACTCCATCGGCGGCCTGCCGCCGTTCTGGCATGGCGTCGCCCATCTGAACCCGTTCTTCTACATGATCGACGGCTTCCGCTACGGCTTCACGGGACATGCCGACGGCTCGCTGACCGCCGGGCTGTTCGTCTTGACCATCGTCGACATCCTGCTGTGGGCGCTGGCCTACCGGATGTTCGCCCGCGGCTACCGGCTGAAGGCCTGAACCAATCCGATGCCGACGCTCGTCATGCCCCGGCGCTATGGCGCGATGAACTGGCGCGGACTGTGGACGCTGTGCCTCAAGGATCTCCACCGCGCCCGCAAGAATTTCCGCTACAGCGTGCTCGGGCCGGTCGTGTCCAATCTGCTGTTCCTGATCGTGTTCGCGATGGCGCAGGGCCGCGGCGGCGTCTATGTCGGCGACCTCACCTTTCTTCAGTTCCTGGTGCCCGGACTGGTCATCTTCGCCGTCTGCGAGACCGCCTACTCCACCTCCTCCGAATCTCTCCTATTCGACAAGATGGAGGGCATAATCGCGGATACGCTGATGGCGCCTCTGACGCCGACGGAGCTTACTGCCGGCTACGCCTGCAGCTCGGCAATGATGGGCCTCATCACGGGAGCGGCCGTAGCGGTCCCGATGCTGTTTGTGGTGCACCTGCCGATCGCATCGCTGCCGTTGATCCTGTTCTTCGCGGCGGGCGGCGCGCTCATGCATGGCTTGCTCGGCATCATCGTCGGCCTGTGGGCGGAGCGCTGGGACCACCACGCGGCGGCCATGACGTTCATCGTCATTCCATTCGGTTTCCTGTCGGGCACCTTTTATTCGGTCGCGTCGCTGCCCGCTTTGGCCGAAAGCGTGGCCCGCCTCAACCCCGTGTTCTACGTGATTGACGGCTTTCGCGCCGGCAGCACCGGCCATGCCGATGGCTCAGCCATCACCGGTGCAGTCGTCGTCACCCTCGTTGTCTTGGCGCTCGCCGCCTGCGCCCATCGCCTGTTCCGCATCGGCTACAAGCTCAAGCCATGAGTACGCCCGATGACCGAATCGACATCGAGGCCGGGCGACGCCTGTTCGCACAGGAATGCCGTTTCGTCGCCGGCGCCGACCGCATCGAGGCGCTGCCGCCCATAGGTCTTCCGGAGATCGCCTTCGCCGGCCGCTCCAACGTCGGCAAGTCGAGCCTGGTCAACGCGCTGACCGGGCGGACGACGCTCGCGCGCGTGTCGCACACACCCGGACGGACCCAGCAGCTGAACTTCTTCGATCTCGGCGGCCGCCTCGGTCTCGTGGATATGCCCGGCTTCGGCTTTGCCCGCGTGGCCAAGAGCAAGATCAAGGATTGGAGCGGCCTGATCGAGCGCTATCTACGCGGCCGTCCCAGCCTGCGGCGCGTCTGCCTCTTGGTCGATGCCCGTCACGCGACCATGGCCATCGATCGCGCGTTCATGGAGCGGCTGGACGCGGCGGCCGTTTCATACCAGGTCGTGCTCACCAAGTGCGACAAGGCAAAGCCGGAGGAGCTTGAAGAGCGGATCTCCAGCCTCCGCGCGACGTTGGCGCAGCACGTCGCCGCCCACCCCGACATCATCGTCACCAGCGCCCACGAGGGAATCGGCATCCCGGAGCTGCGGGCGGCGTTGGCGGCGCTGGCAGCGCCAGGCCAATTCGACTAGATTGCGCCCGCCGCAACCACCGACCGAGCCATGACGCAGATCGACTACACCGAAACCAAGCACTGGCTGCGCGCCGCCCGCACGCTGACGGAAGCCCTGCCGTACATGCGCCGCTATTCCGGCAAGACCTTCGTCGTGAAATACGGCGGCAACGCCATGGTGAACAAGGAGCTGGCCGGCGTGTTCGCGCAGGACATCGTGCTTCTGCGCCAGGTCGGCATCAATCCGATTGTCGTCCATGGCGGCGGTCCCCAGATCAACCAGATGCTCGATCGGCTGCAGATCAAGAGCCACTTCATCGACGGCCTGCGCGTCACGGACGCGGCAACGATGGAGGTGGTGGAGATGGTGCTGGCCGGTAGCACGAACAAGCACATCGTCAGCGCGATCAACGCGGCCGGCGGCAAGGCCGTGGGATTCTCCGGCCGCGATGCCAACCTGCTGGTCGCCACCAAGCAGGTGCTGAAGAAGAACGGCCAGGAGATCGATCTCGGCTTCGTCGGCGATCCCCAAACCGTCGATCCGCATGTGCTGAAGACTCTGTCTCAGGGCGGCATGATTCCGGTGATCGCGCCGGTGAGCGCCGGCGAAGGCGGCGAGACCTACAACATCAATGCCGACACGGCCGCCGGCGCCATCGCTGTCGCCGTCGGAGCGGCGCGCCTGCTGCTGCTGACCGACGTGCCGGGCGTGCTCGACAAGGACGGCAAGCTGCTGGAGAACCTGACCGTCTCGCAGGTCAAGGCGCTGATGAGCGACGGCACCATTTCCGGCGGGATGATCCCCAAGCTCGAGACCTGCATCGAGGCAGTCGAAGGCGGCGTCGAGGGCGCCGTCATCCTCGACGGCCGCGTGCCGCATTCGCTGCTGCTCGAAACCTTCACCGAGCGCGGCGTCGGCACCTTTGTCAGCCGGGGTTAACGCATTGGTGACCAACGGCCGCATGCCGCTGCAGCAGGCCGAGACCTGGATCTTCGATCTCGACAACACGCTCTACCCGGCGTCCTGCAATCTGTTCGCCCAGGTGGACAGGCACATCGGCGAGTTCATCGCGGGACTGCTCAAGATCGACCCCGACGAGGCCTATCGCATCCAGAAG
>JBGPEQ010000277.1:0-5959 GCA_041482855.1 Dongiaceae bacterium
CTGAGAGTTTCCGGGGCGGTTGCTCCTTCGGCGCCGGCCATATCCGCCGGTCTCTCCCGCGCGCGGCGACAGATTCCTCCTCCGGGAGTCCGCGGTCAAGCCTCAATGCGAAACTGAGTGTGCAGTGCGAAGCGAGAGCCGGCGTCAGCGCCCCTGCTGGCGGTTGAACTCGAGCTCCGCGGGCGTCATCTCGATGCCGACGACGATGACGAGGTTGGCGCCCGTTTCACCCTTGGCGAGCGGGATGGTCTGCTCGAGCTCTTCGACGGTCTGGTTGCGGGTCTGGTTGCCCGGCAGGTCGATGGACGTGTCGAAGGCGTCGCGCGAGAGGATCGTCTTGTCGGTGCGCGCCACGGCCACGAAGTAGTTGAACTTGGCCTTGTCCTCGGTGCCGGCCGGACCGCGGCCGGCGATGAGCTGGATCTGCAGATCGACGTCGATCGAATCGTCGTTGTAGACGCAGCTGCCGGCGAGATCGGCGATCTCGGCCTCGAACACGATGTTGGCAGGATCCTTGCCGGCGCCGGAGAAGCGCGTCAGGCGGCCGGCATTCTCGCCGACGACGGCGCGCGGACAGGGCGGCGGAAGTTCCGGCTTGGGATTGAAGTCGATGGATTTCAGGGTCTCGCAGGCGCCGAGCAGGAGCGGCGCGGCGAGGAACGCAAGCCGCAAGGCGGTGAGACGGTTCATGGATTGGATGCGGACGGGCTAAAGGTTCTTATGGGTGCCGTCGCACAATGGCTGCGACTTTGTCGATTTGCAGCCACAAAACCATACCTGCGTTGTCGCAGTCGCGGTGTACTCCAGGGGCGCCAGGCCGAAGGCCTTGTGGGAGCCGTCGCAGAAGGGTTGCTTGGCGCTGCGGCCGCAGACGCACCACCAGTATTTCCTGCCGGCCTCGACATCGACGGGATAGGGCGATTTTTGCGCCGGAATGGGTTCTGCCATGTTGTACGTCCTTCGCCCCCTACCCTGGTCTAATGTCCGGCCCGCGGGCGCGGCCGCGGCTGGGCGAATTTAGTTAACGCCTGGGGAATGCACAAGGCGGTTGCAGAGGACCGGGCGACCGCTCATATCCAGGACACAGCGATGATCCACCCGCCCATGACCCTGCTTCTGGCTGCGCCGCGCGGCTTCTGCGCCGGCGTCGAGCGCGCCGTCCAGATCGTCGAGCGCGCGCTCGAGCGGTACGGCGCGCCGGTCTATGTTCGCCACGAGATCGTTCACAACCGCTTCGTGGTCGAGAGCCTGGAGGCCAAGGGGGCTGTGTTCGTGGACGAACTGGACGAGGTGCCGACCGGAGCACCCGTGGTCTTCTCCGCCCATGGCGTGCCTAAATCGGTCCCGGTCGAAGCCGACCGCCGCCACCTTATCTCGCTCGATGCCACCTGCCCGCTGGTCAGCAAGGTGCACCGGGAGGCCGAGCGCCATCACGGCTCCGGCCGCCATATCGTCCTGATCGGCCATGCCGGCCATCCCGAGGTGATCGGCACCATGGGCCAGCTGCCCGCCGACGCGGTAGCGCTGGTAGAATCGACGGCCGATGCCGAAGTACTGGAGCTGCCGAAAGGGCGCAGCGTCGCCTACATCACGCAGACGACCCTGGCCGTCGACGAGGCGGCCGCTGTCATCGCCGTGCTGCAGCGGCGCTTTCCGCAGATCCATGGGCCGCGCCGCGAGGACATCTGCTACGCCACCACCAATCGCCAGCTGGCCGTGAAGTCGATCGCGCCCGAATGCGACGCCATGCTGATCGTGGGCGCGCCCAATTCCTCCAATTCCGTGCGGCTGGTCGAAGTCGCCAAGAGTGCGGGCTGCGGCAAGGCCTGGCTCGTGCAGCGCGCCGCCGACATCGACTGGAACTGGTTCGCAGGCGTCAGCCGCCTGGGCATCACGGCCGGAGCGTCGGCGCCGGAGGTGCTGGTGCAGGA
Organism: Dongiaceae bacterium; assembly: GCA_041482855.1. Lineage (GTDB taxonomy): Bacteria > Pseudomonadota > Alphaproteobacteria > Dongiales > Dongiaceae > JBGPEQ01. The sequence goes on from JBGPEQ010000277.1 coordinate 1,932, forward strand.
GGTCATCGCGGCCTGCCGCGAGCGCTTCGCCGTCACCATCGAAGAGCTTGCCGTCATCGAAGAAAGCGTGCATTTCAGGCTGCCAAGGGCGCTCACCGCCTGATCCGATTCCTGGCAGGACTAGCCGCAATTCATGGCCGTCTACACGGAAGTCTCGAACAGCGAGATCGAAGCCTTCGTCGCGCTCTACGACATCGGCCGCGCGGTCTCCTGCAAGGGCATCGCCGAGGGGGTGGAGAACAGCAACTTCGTCCTCTCGACCGACCGCGGCAGCTATATCCTCACCCTCTATGAGAAGCGGGTCGCGCGCGCCGACCTGCCGTTCTTCCTCGGCCTCATGGACCATCTGGCAGCCAAGGGCATCGTCTGTCCGACGCCGCTCCACCAGCGCTCCGGCTCAGCGCTCGGCGAGCTGTGCGGCCGGCCGGCGGCCATCATCAGCTTTCTCGACGGCCTGTGGCCCCGCCGGCCGACGCCGCGCCAATGCCAGCTGCTGGGCGAGGCCATGGCGCGCATGCATCTGGCGGGCGTCGACTACCGGGGCTCTCGCGCCAACAACCTGTCGGTCGCGGGCTGGCGGCGACTCCACGAGGCCACGGCGGCGCGCGCGCATGAGGTCGCCGCCGGCCTGGCCGACGAGATCGCCGGCGAGTTGGCGGACTTCGAGGCGAGCTGGCCGAAGGATCTGGCCGCCGGCGTGATCCACGCCGACCTCTTCCCCGACAACGTGTTCTTCCTCGGCGACCGGCTGTCCGGGGTCATCGACTTCTATTTCGCCTGCAACGATTTCTACGCCTACGACCTGGCGATCTGCCTCAACGCCTGGTGCTTCGAGCCGGACCACAGCTTCAACGCCACCAAGGCGCGGCTGATGATCGGGGCCTATCACAAGTTGCGGCCGATCCCGGCCGCGGAGATGGCGGCCCTGCCCCTGCTCGCCCGCGGCAGCGCGCTGCGCTTCCTGATGACCCGGCTCTACGACTGGCTGAACCACCCCGCCGGCGCCTTCGTGAAGCCGAAGGACCCGCTGGAATATCTGCACAAACTGCGCTTCCACCGCGGCGTGAAGAGCGCTTCTGCCTATGGGGTGGACTGACGAGTCGGGTGTCGACACGCTCCCGCAGGTATTGCCCGTGGGATATACATATGTTATTACTTTCGTAGATACTTACGGGAGGGTGGCATGCGTGTCAAACTGCGGCGAACGGGCAATTCCCTCAGCACCACCTGGCCGAAGGACGTCCTGGCGCGGATGAACGTGAAGGAAGGCGACGAACTGCATCTCATCGAGACCCAGCATGGCGTGATGGTGACGCCCTACGATCCAAAACTTGAAAAGACCTTGGAGGCAGCCAGGCGAATCATGGCGCGTGACCGTCATGCACTGAAGGAGTTGGCGCAGCGGTGAACGAGCCCCTTTGGGTGAGCGCCGAGGAGGCGATCGCGATCAATCGCATGCTCGTCGCGCAGTTCGGCGGCCTCGACGCCGGCGTGCGCGATGAGAACCTGCTGCAGGCCGCCCTCGCCCGCCCGCTGAACAAATGGCATTACGACGAACCCAAACCGAGCCTGTTCACGCTCACGGCCGCTTATGCCTTCGGCATTGCCAAAGTGCATGTGTTCCATGACGGCAACAAGCGCGCCGCCTACGTCGTCGCCGTCATCTTCCTGGAGATGAACGACATCGTCTGCGCCCCATCGCAATCGGACATCGTCGAAACCATGGTCGCTGTCGCGGAGGGCTCGACGAGCGAGGCCGATTTGGGCGAATGGTTTCGCAGCAACATCAGGCGACCGATGGGGCTTGCAGAGGCGAATGCACCCACACCGCTGACGGGTACGCCGGCTCGCCTCAAACGGGGCAAGCGCAATCTCCACAAAACTTCTACTTCATAGGGCACGAGGATTCGCATGGCGGAAAATCTACGCGAGAAAATCATCAGTGGCCGGATGGTGGTGGGGACATGGATTTCGGTCCCCGATGTGGCCGTCATCGAGATCCTGGCGCAGGCCGGGTTCGACTATCTGCTGCTCGACGGCGAGCATGCGCCGATCAATCCGTCGCAGCTGGTGCCGCTCGCGCTCGCGGCGGAGCGGCGCGGCTGTCCGATCGTCTACCGCGTGCAGACCAACAGCGCCGATCTGATCAAGGCGGCGCTCGATGTCGGCGTCGACGGGCTGATGGTGCCGATGGTGGAGACGGCGGAGGAGGCAGCCGCCGTCGTCGTGGCAGCCAAATACCCGCCGGCGGGCCGGCGCGGCATGGGGCCGTGGCGCGCGTCGAACTACTACAGGGATTTCCAGAGCTACATCGCGAGCGCCAACGAGCGCACGGCCATCATCGTGCAGATCGAGAGCGGCGGTGCGGTCGAGCGCGCGGCCGAGATCGCCGCCGTGCCCGGCATCGATGCGCTGTTCGTCGGGCCGGCCGATCTCGCGGGCTCGCTGGGCCTGCCGGTGGGAACGACGGATCCGCGGATGATCGACGCGCTGAAGCGCGTCGTCGCGGCCGGAAGAAAGGCGGGCTGCTGCGTCGGCATCGACGCGGTGTCCAATGAGAGGCTGGAGACCTATGCGGAGATGGGTTACCGCCTCTTCACCTTCGGCGCGGACGCGGGCTACCTCAATGACGGGGCGCGTGCTACGGCGGAATTCGCGCGGGGCGTTGCGCAGAAGACCGGCTCCAGGCCTTGATAAACCGATTGAACCCGTGATGCCCGCAAGTACCCATGTATTCAAGATCTCGCTCCTGCGGCTTAAGTCGATCTGGCGCGAGATCGAAATCGACAGCAAAGCCACGCTCTATGATTTCGCTGCGGCCATCGTGGACGCCTTCGGCTTCGAATTCGATCACCCGTTCGGCTTTTACAGCAAACTAACCGGTCGGGAGGCGCTGAGTGCCGTTCCGCGCTATGAGTTGTTTGCGGACATCGGCGAGGATTCCGATTCAGGTAGCGTGAAGAAGACACGTATTGCAGAGGCGTTTCGAAAGCCCAAGCAGGCGATGCTGTTCCTGTTCGACTACGGCGACAACTGGGAATTCCGCGTCGAATTAGTCCGCTTCGACGAGAAGCAGCCGCGGACACGCTACCCGCGGCTTCTAGCGAAGAAAGGGCGCGCGCCAGAGCAGTATCCCTCCATCGACGAGATTGAGGACTGACGGCTGCAATGACGCCGTCTGTGTGGCTTGACGGTCAGAAGAACGTCTTGATCGCGCCGATCACGTTGTGGGACTCGTCGATCTCGTAGATCAGCTGCCAGCGGTCGAAGGTCGTGCAGGGGTGGGAGACGCCGAAGGAGAGGAGGTCGCCGACCTGGAAGGGGGCGTCCCTTGGCACTTCGATGTGGGCGTGCTGGTCGTTGAGGGCGACGACGGTGCCGAGGCCGTCGGTGCGCTGCGGGGTCGAATGCGTGCCGGGGCGATACCACTGTTCGAGTATCGGCAGCGTCACATCAAAGCCGGCGTCGCGCTTGCCCATGGTGGCGATCATGCGGCCCGGCTCGGGGCGCGACTGCACATAGGCCCACACTTCGAGCGCCGGCTTCAGGCCTTCGCCGAGCGATTTGGCGGCGGGCATGCGCTCCATCAGGCGCGCGACCATGTCGCGGTAGGATTTCGAATCGTGGGTGAGGTAGCAGCCGCTGCGGATGACGACCTCGACGCCCTGCGGCGCCGCTGCGTTGTGGAGCCGCGTCGCCGCTAGATCGAAGAAGGCCGAGCCGCCGGCGGTGAGGATGATCGGGCCGGCCGCGAACAGCTTTTCCGCCGCGCATAGCCGCGCGATCTCCACGAGGTAGTCGAGGAAGGCGGATACCTTGGCGTCCTGTTCGGCCGCCGGGCCGGAGGTCAACAGTCCTTCGAAGCCCTCGACTCCGCGCAGGGCCAGGTGCGGCGCGGCGGCCTTGACGGCGCGTGCGACCGCCAAGGCCTCTTCGGTCGTGCGGCAGCCGGTGCGTCCGCCGGCGATCCCGCCTTCGAGCAGGACCTGCAGGGGACGGCCGATGGCGTGGACGCCAACCCCATCGAC
>JBGPEQ010000278.1:0-5927 GCA_041482855.1 Dongiaceae bacterium
CCTATCGTGCGACGGCACGAGGGCGACCACGTGCGGTCGCCCCTACGATTCCAGCGGCCGCAGCAGCTCGCGGGAGATGATGTGGCGCTGGATTTCGCTGGTGCCGTCCCAGATGCGCTCGATGCGGGCGTCGCGCCAGAGCATTTCGAGGGGCAGCTCGTCCATCAGGCCCATGCCGCCGAGGACCTGGATCGCGTTATCCGTGACGCGCGCGCACATCTCCGAGGCGAACAGCTTGGCCATGGCCGCGTCGCCGCCGGTCATGGTGCCCGCCGCGTATTTCCACGCCACCTGCATGGTCAGGAGGTCGGCGGCGCGCAGCTCAGTCGCCATGTCCGCGAGCTTGAAGCTGACGCCCTGGAACTTGCCGATGGTCTGGCCGAACTGCTGGCGGGTCGCGGCCCACCTGCTCGCGACCTCCAGCGCGCGCTCGGCCTTGCCGCAGCAATTGGCGGCGACGAGGATGCGGGTGTTGGCGAGCCACTGCCCCGCATGGTCGAAGCCCCTGCCCTCCTCGACGAGGATGGCGAGGGCAGGCACGCGGCAATCGCTGAAGCTCAGCTGGTAGTTGTGGTAGGTGCGGTGGCTGACCGGGCGCGGGCCGCGGCGCAACTCGAAGCCGGGCGTGTCGCAATCGATCAGGAAGGCGGTGATGCGCTTGCGCGCGCCCTTGGGCGTCTCGTCGGTGCCGGTGACGGCGAAGAGGATGACGAAATCGGGCCGGCGCACGCAGCTGATGAAATGCTTGCTGCCGTCGATGACGTAGTCGTCGCCGTCCTTGCGGGCGCGGGTCTGGATGCTCATCGCGTCCGACCCGGCGTTGGGCTCGGTGAGGGCGAAGGCCTCCTTGCGCTCGCCCTTCACGGTCGGCAGCAGATAGACCTCGCGCTGCTCGCAGCGGCAGGCGTTGAGGATCTCCGAGGGGCGGCCGACCCAGCCGACCAGGCCCCAGGTCGACTTGCCGAGCTCGCGGTCCATCAGGGTCGCCGACAGGAAATCGAGCCCGCCGCCGCCGGCCTCGGCCGGCATGTTGGCGCCGTAGAGGCCCTGCTCGACCGCCCGCTTCTGGATCTGCTTGCCGAGCTCCGGCGGCACCTCGCCGAGACGCTCGGTCTCGCGCTCGTGCGGAATGATTTCCTGCTCCATGAACTGACGCACGCTGTCCACGAGCATCCGCTGTTCTTCGGTCAGCGAGAAATCCCAGGCCATGGCCACCGTCCCGGTAAATTGGTTGACCGACCAATCAAATCATAATATGGTCGCTATTACAACGCGTTAGTTTGACAGAGAGATCGAGATGGCGCGCAAGGATATCAAGGATTTGCGGCGCGTGCAGCTGATCGAGGCGACCATCGATTCGATCGCCAAGTACGGCTTCGCGCGCACTACGCTCGCCGATGTGGCGCGCCAGGCCAAGCTGTCGCAGGGCATCGTCAGCTTCTATTTCGAGAGCAAGGAGGAGCTGCTGATCGCCACGCTGCGCCACATGGTCGAGGCGTACGAGGCGTTCTCCGAGGCTGCGGTCGCGCGGGCCGTCCCGGCGCCGGCGGCGCGGCTCGAGGCCATGGTGGCCGCCGACTTCGACCCGGCCATGGCCAGCCGCAAGCAGGTGACGGTGTGGTACGCCTTCTGGGGCGAGACGCGCTGGCGGAAGAAATTCCTCGATCTCTGCACGCGCTGGGCGGCCGACTATCAGGAGCGGTCGCGCGCGGTGATCCAGCAGGTGATCGATGGCGGCGGCTATGAGGGACTCGATGCCGGCGCCATCGCCCGCGGCCTCAACGCCATGATCGACGGGCTGTGGCTCAGCATCCTGCTCGATCCCAAGGCCTGCGATCGCAAGGAAGCGCTGCGCGCCTGCCGGACCTACCTGGCGCAGTTGTTCCCGCGCGAGTTCGGCCGACAACCGAGCGTCGCCAGCGCCGCCTAGATCATTTTTCCCGGAGACCATGCGGCGACCCGAGGGAGCGCCGCGACTTTCCGGCTATCGTATGAAGGGAGACCTGCCATGACCGCCTTGCCCCAGCGCCAGCCGACGCCAGCCGAGAACGCCGCCGCGCCGGCCGAAACCCTGCCGGGCTTGACCTACGGCAATGCGGAGTTCTACGAATTGGAGAAGCGCAACCTCGTGCTCGCCAACTGGCAGGTCGTCGGCCATGTCAGCGAACTGCGGAAACCCGGCGACTACGTCACCCTGGACATCATGGGCGAGCGGGCGTTCGTCATGCGCGGGGAGGACGGCGCGCTGCGCGCCTTCCACAATGTCTGCCGCCATCGGGCGGCGGCGGTCGTGCGCGGCGACACCGGCAATTGCGGCCATGCCGTGCGCTGCTTCTATCACGGCTGGACCTACGGGCTCGACGGCCGGCTGAAGGCGGTGCCGGGCGAAGCCAGCTTTCCCGGCCTGGACAAGGGCCACCTCGGCCTCAAGCCGATCGACTTCGAGGTGTGGCAGGGCTTCGTGTTCGTGCGCTTTGCCGGCAGCGGCCCGAGCGTGACCGAGCGGTTCCGGCCCTATGAGCGGGAGCTGGCGGCCTATCGCGGCGCGGAGATGGAGCCGCTCGGCGGCCGCTGGGACGTCGAGATTGCGGTCGACTGGAAGAACGTGATGGACAACTATCTCGAAGGCTATCACGTACCGGTCGGCCATCCCGGCCTGTTCCGCCTGTTCGGCAACAATTACGAGGTCGAGGTGCAGGACGGCAACGTCAACCGCGCGGTCGGCGTCTTGCGCGACAAGGAGTCGGCCAACTGGAGCGAGCGCCATTATCAGCGGCTGCGGCCGGCGGCGGCGCATCTGGACGCCGAGCTGGCGGGCAGCTGGCGCTACTACACGCTGCTGCCCAACGTCGCCTTCGACGTTTATCCGGAATTCATGGACTTCTTCCACATCGTCCCTCTGGCGCCGGGGCGGGCGCGGCTGCGCGGCCGGCTCTACGGACTGCCCGACGCCGACCGCGCCCTGCGCGCCGCGCGCTGGCTCACCCGCCGCGTCAACGCTCAGGTGCAGCGCGAGGACGAGGGGCTGGTCGAATCCGTGCAGGCCGGCCTCGCCACCAGCGCCTATGGCTCCGGCTACCTCTCGGAGAAGGAGGCGTGCCTGCGGCAGCTGCACGACATGGTGCGGGCCGCGATCCCCGTCGCCCGCCAGCCGACGGCGCCGGCGGCCGGCACGGTGGCGGCGGCGAACGCGGCCATGGCCTGAGCGATGCCCCATCCCCTACCCGCGAGCGCGCGCGCCTGGCAAGAGAAGGTGCGGCGCTTCGTCGACGAGGAATTGATTCCGTTCGAGGTCGAGGCCGAAATGAATGGCGGCGTGCTGCCGGACGCGGTGCGCCAGCGCCAGCGCAGCCGGGCGAAGGCGATCGGGCTGCACGCACTGGGGATTCCGAAAGAGCATGGCGGTCAGGGACTGACGACGCTGGAGCAGGCGGTGATCCAGGAGCAGATCGGGCGCGTCACCAACGCGCTGGGGTGGTGCTATTCCTCGACGCCGCCCTGGATGCTGGAGGCCTGCGCCGGCAACGCGCATCAGATGAAGACTTGGGTGCTGCCGGACATCCGGGGCGAGCGGCACGAGTGCTATGCCATCACCGAGGAACATGCCGGCTCGGACGTCGACGCCATCCGGGCGACGGCGCGGCGCGACGGCGATCACTATGTGCTGAACGGCGAGAAGTGGCACGTGACCAGCGCCAACCACGCCGATTATTTCATCTTCCAGGCCAAGATCGCAGATGGGCCGCAAGCCGGAAGCCACGCCCTGTTCTTCGTCGACATGGATACGCCGGGCGTGCACCTCGTGCGCACGCCGGCCTACAGCCACAACTATGCGGCGCACCATCCGATCTACCGCTTCGACGAGGTGCGCGTGCCCGCGGCCAACCGGATCGGCGAGGAAGGCGACGGCATGGGCTTCACCTACAGCTGGTTCCGCTACGAGCGGCTGGGCATCGCGGCGCGCTGCTGCGGCGCGGCGGCGCGGCTGATCGAGGAGGCCACTGCATTTGCGAAGGGGCGGCAGCAATTCGGCGAGCCCATCGCGAATTTCCAGGCCCTGCAGTTCATGCTGGCGGACAGCCTGACGGAGCTGTGGGCGGCTCGGCTGATGACCTATCGCACGGCCGAGGCGATCGACGGGGGCGAGGACGTGAAGGTGCTGCACGCGCAATGCTCGATGGCCAAGCTCTACGCCTCGGAGATGGCGAACCGGGTGGCCGACCGCGCCGTGCAGATCTTCGGCGGGCGCGGCTACATGCGCGAGAACGTGGCCGAGCGGTTCTTCCGCGAGCTGCGCGTGGACCGCATCTGGGAAGGCACGTCGGAAATTCAGCGCATCATCATCGCCAACGGGCTCTATAAGCGCGGGCAGAAGGCGCTGATCGAGTAGGCGGCCCGTGTGTCTCTTCGCCTACCATAGGCACACATCTCCGGCCTGCATGACCATCCTGCGTCCTTCGACAAGCTCAGGATGAGGGGAAGTCTTGGTGGTAGAAAGAATGAACCTCTTCCTGAGCTTGTCGAAGGACGCACGCCGCCTATCCAAGTCTCCTGCAAACGATTGCTCACTCGAAGCTGAATTTCACGGCGTCGATGAGGCGGTGCACATCGGCATCCGCAATTTCCTCGGCCAGCGCCGTGCAATAGAAGCCGTTTGGCTGCGGCCCGATGCGCCGGAGGCGGTGCGGCGACGCTGGTCCACCGACTATCCGGGCATGGGCGATATCGAGACATGCCGCCGGATCGTGCGGGATGCGGGATACGCGTTGCTGGGGGATTTTGTACTGCCGGACAGCGCCTGGTGGGAGCACTACTACGCGCCGATGCGGGAGCGGCTGGCGCAGCTGACGCCGCGCTACGCCGGCAATGCGGTTGGAGAGGCGGTCCTGCGCGCGTGCCGGGAAGAGATCGAGACCTATCGGGAGTTCGCAGAGTACTACGGGTACGTGTTCCTGGTGACGGCGGTTGATGGTTAGTGAGGCGCGGGCAACTCCTACAATTGAATGCGACGGCACCGAGATTTTTTGTAGGGGCGAGTGGCGCTCGCCCTGCCATCCGCGCCAAGATGGCGGCAAATCGAATCTCGCCCGTCGAGGGCGAGCGCCGCTCGCCCCTACGCATGCCCGCGCAGAGTCTCGTCAAATGCGATTGCCCCGCTCCTACAGGATCGGCAGCCTGATCTACGAGGCCTCGTGGATCCTGCGGCTGTTCCGGACGCTGACGTGATTCTGCTATAATGGACCGAGCGCCAAGGAAGGAAGCCTGGAATGCCAACAGCGAGCGACTGGACGGTGTCGTCGGCCCTGCAGCCGAAGGCGGGGGACTACGGGTTCGATCTCGACCAGGCCCTGGCGGCGGTCGTGGGCCTGCGGTCGGCCATCCCCGACGATGCCTTCACCGCGGAGGTGCTGGGCACGGAGCGGGCCGGCAACGGCGTGCTCATCCGCGGCGACGGCGTGGTGCTGACCATCGGCTACCTGATCGTCGAGGCCGAATCGGTGTGGTTGAGTCTCAGCGACGGGCGCGGCGTAGCCGGGCACGTGCTGGGCTATGACCAGGAGAGCGGCCTCGGCCTGGTGCAGGCGTTGGCGCGCGTCGACCTGCCGGCGCTGCCGCTCGGCGATTCCGCCGGCGCGCCGGTGGGCGAGTCCGTGGTGGTCGGCGGCGCCGGCGGGCGGCAGCGCTCGGTGGCGGCGCACATCGCGGCCAAGCAGGAGTTTGCGGGCTACTGGGAATATTTTCTGGAGGAGGCGATCTTCACGGCGCCGTCCCATCCGCAATGGGGCGGCAGCGCGCTCATCGGGCCGGCCGGCGAGCTCCTGGGCGTCGGCTCGCTGCAGCTGCAGCGCGACGGCGAAGGCGGCAAGCGCGAGGACCTCAACATGATCGTGCCGATCGACGTCCTGAAGCCGATCCTCGACGACCTC
>JBGPEQ010000279.1:0-5923 GCA_041482855.1 Dongiaceae bacterium
AGAGACACAGAGGCACGGAGGTTTCACAGAGACGAGAGGACGCCGCAGATGAACGCAGACAGGATTCCTGCGCGCCTTCGGTGCGGGGTTCATCCCTTCTGATCCGCATACATCTGCGTTCTCCTTCCTTCTCTGTGAAACCTCCGTGCCTCTGTGTCTCTGTGGTTCAAGGCTGCACACTCGATCGCAGCCAAGCAATCCGGAGTTGCCAGATAGCGCCCTAATGTATCGTCGGGCGGTCTTCGTCGAAGCGGTGATCGATAGCATCCGGCGGGCACCAAGCGATCGGTGCCCGCTTACGCCCGCATCAAAGAAGGTGGTGAGATTTGCCGATCACCGGGTTGGCGATCAGCGCGGGGGCTACGCTGCTCGCTGGGCGGTGGCCGCGCGCGGCCGGCGGCTCACGCCACGGCCGCGAACCGACCTCCAGGGCTTGATGACGCCGCTGACGCCGGCGAGCGCGCCCGGCGCCAGGGGCCGCACCCACAGCCGCTCCGGCTTCTCCTTCGGCATGCTGAATCCGAAGGGCGCCGCCGGGACGCAGCCGAACTGCTCGTAGTAGCCGGGGTCGGCGACCAGCAGCGCCAGCCGGTGGCCGCTCAGCGTGGCCTGATCGATCGTGCGCGCCACCAGCATGCGGCCGATGCCCTCGCCGCGGCGCGTCGGATCGACCGCCAGGGGGCCGAGCAGCAGCGCCGGCGTCTCCGCCTTGCCGACCAGGATCGGCCAGTAGCGGAGGGTGCCGACCAGCCGCTCGCCGTCGCGGGCGATCCAGCTCAGCGCCGAGATCGGGTCCACGCCGTCGCGATACTGGTAGGAGGCCTTGGCCAGGCGGTTCGGGCCGAAGGTGAGGTCGAGCAGCTGTTCGATGTCGCCGGCGTCGGCCGGCCGTTCGCGGAGGATCTTGTACATCGGGGTCTTTCTTCGGCAGTCCAAAGAGGAGCGGTTGAAGGGATTCAAATCCGCCGGCTGCCGTCGCGACACCCTAGTCCCCGTATCGACCGGGTACCCGGTGCGCTTCGCGCAGGCGCGGCCGGCCGCGCTGCCAGCGGGCGGCATCGGCACGTCGTCGTCGCAATCGCAGGGCGAAGCTCACACTCGGACCTCCTCGACAGCGTCTATCAATGGGTAGGCTCGCCGCCGGTGTCAATGCTTCATGCCATGGAAGAGTGAAGAAATTCTTGCCGGTGGCCTGCTTGCCCCAGGACTCGCTCAGACGTTTGGGACCGAGGCCTCAGCGCCCGGCATGAAATCCGAGGTGAAGTCGAGGAACTTGCCGCCGGGAGTGCGGGCGATCGATTCGACAATGGCGAATCGGAGCGGCAGGTCGTGCCTCGCCAGCGACGCGCGCCAGGCCGCACTGATCGCGGCCTCGAAGGCCGGCGGCAGCGGCGCGCTCACGACGAGCCGCAACTCGAATCCGCCGTCGCGGAACTGGTGCAGTTGGAACTGGCGGAGATTGCGGATCACCGGGGCCGGCAGCGCCTCCAGCGCCGCGCGCACGGCGCCGACATGGACGAGGGTGCCGTCGGGCAGAAAGGCGATGCGGCTATAGCGGCCGGCGATCTCGCCGAAGGCCGGGAGAGTGCGCCCGCAGCGGCAGGGGCCGTCGACCGCCTCGGCCATGTCGTCGGTGTCGTAGCGCAGGAGCGGCATGGCCAGGTTGTTGAGCGCGGTCACGACGATGCGTCCGCGCGCGCCGCGCGCCGCCGGGCGGCCGCCATCATCGACGATCTCGACCCAGCAATGCTCGGTGTGGACGTGATAGCGGCCGGCGGCGCAGCGCGCGGCGACAAGGCCGATTTCATTGAGGCCGTAGACCTGCTCGATAGGCGCGCTAAAGCTCCGCTCGACCCGCCGGCGCATGTCCGGAGTGAGCTGCTCGGAGATCGCGTGCAATCCCTTGAGGCCGGCGAGTGCCGGGCCATCGGGCGGCCAGGCCAATGCCAGATGCTCCAGGCTCTCCGAATAGGACATGAGATAGGCAGGCTGGCGCTTCAGCAGCCAGGCGATCTGGCGTTCGATCGGGTTGGTGACGGCGAATCCGACATACGGGCCGGTCTCGAAGAATTGCCCGGCGTAGCGCCAGCGCGCCAGATGCAGCGTCTCGCCATCCGCGATTGGCTTGCCGCCGGGGCCGGGCGGCAGCTGGCTCGCCAGGCGGATGGCGGCGAAGGACGCCATCGGATCGAAGCGGAACCAGCGCAGGTGCCGCTGGGTCAGGTAGCTGAACATGCCGTTGCTGGCGACGGAGTGGACGACGCGCGTCGGCCGCCCGGTCGTGCCGGAGGAATGGCTGGTGCCCCAGACCCGCTGGCCGTCCGGCAGCGCCGCCGCCTGCAGGTCCGTGTTCCTCTCGTAGACCGTGCGCTTGTCGATCAACGGGAGCAGCGCCAGCCCATCGATTCCTCCGATATCGCTCGCAGTCAGGCGCAGATCGCGCAACAGGTCGCGCCAATAAGGCACGGTCTCGGCGGCGAAGGCGATGAGCCGCGCCAACCGTTGCGCGACCGCTTGGCGCTGCTTCTCGGCCGAGCGGAACTCGTTGTCGACCAGGCGATCGAACAACCGGACATCGCGATGCTCGGGTCGCAGCCGCCAGCGGCCCTGTTCCGTGCGCTCCTGTTCGAGACTGGTGGCGGTCATCGACCGCTACACCGGCGCGGCTTGCGCGGCCGCGGGCTGGCCCTTGCCGAGCACGACGGCCAGCGCCCAGGCGAACACCGTCGCGGCGATGAAGGGCGCGGCGATCAGCGTGCCGCGCCGCGACACGCGCCAGGCGGCGCGCAGCACCAGCCGCATGCGGCGTCGATAGAGATGGGGCAGGTTCCGCCAGAATCGCGGCGAGTCGGGCGGGTAGGGCAATTCGTAGCCTTTGACCTGCTCCAGATAGGCGCTGCGGAATGGCGCCCCCCAGTACCAGCTGTGCCGCCAGGAGCGCCAGAGCGTGCCGCGCGCCTCGTGGGTCACAGCCAGCTCTCGGATGAAATAGATCGGAAGGCGCCGCCGCAACACGCGGGCCTGCAACTCGAAGTCCTCCAGCACGCGCAGGCTTGGATCGAAGCCGCCGAGGGCATCGAACTCCGGCCGGCGCATGACCAGGCTCACGGTCGGTTGGAACAGGGTCGTACGCTGGGATTTGCGCGCGGGACTCCAATTGAACCAGCAAGCCAGATGATCGCCGAGCGCCACCGGATTCCAGCGCTGGTGCGGCGCCAGCAGGATCGGCCCGCCGAAGGCGCCGAACTCCTTCAGTTTGCGGGCCGTTGCGACCAGGCGGACAAGAAAATCGTCACCCACCGGACAAGCGTCGGCATCGATGAAATAGAGCAGCTCGCCGCCCGCAGCGGCGACCCCGGCGTTGCGGGCGACGCCCGGACCGATGCCGGGGCTCGGCACGATCTTCGCGCCGCTCCGCTCCAGCACGGCCAGCGCATCATCGTCGGAGGGGGTGTAGGCCGCGACAATCTCCGTCCGCCATCCGGCCGGTGGTGCGAGGGCACGCAGGCGCGTCAGCAGGCGCTCGAGGGCCCGCGCCTGATTGCGCACGGGGATGACGATACTGAGAAGGCGGTCGCCCACCGCGCGGGCTCAAGCGGCCCGCGCCCGCGGCATCAGGTCGTAGGGATGCTTCCAGCCCGGCAGGGCGGCGACGCGCTTGGTCCAGGCCTCGATGTTGGGAAAGGTTTTGCGGTCGATCCCCGTCTCCTCGGAATAGTAGAGATAGCCGACCATGGAGATGTCGGCGATGGTGGGCGCGTCGCCCGTCATGAACGGGCGCGCGGCCAGGTGCTTCTCGACGATGCCGAAGGCGGCGAGGGCGCGGGTGCGCAGGAATTCGGTCACTGGCGTCTCGCCCGTCTTCTGCAGGCCGACCAGGAAGCGCAGGGTGGCGAAGTAGCTCGTGAACTTATGGTTGTCGAACAGGATCCAGCGCAGCACCTCCAGGCGCTCGTCGGCGTTGTGGCCGCCGAAGCGGCCGGTGCGCTCGGCCAGGTAGGTGAGGATGACGCCGCTCTGGGTCAGGCGCTTGCCGGCATGCTCGAGCACCGGCGCCTCGCCCAGCTCGTTGACCGTGCTTCGATAGGCCTCGCCGCGGGTCTCGCCGTTGAAGTAGTCGACCCAGCGCGGTTCCCAATCGCAGCCGCTGAGCGCCAGCATCAGCGCGGGCTTGTAGGAATTCCCGGATTCGGCGAAGCAATAGAGCCGGTATTCGGCCATGGCGGTTCCTCTTGGCGGTTGAGACTCGGCGAGCGCTGGATGCTAGCGAGCCCGGTGTGGGCCCGCCATGGGGATTGCGGTCCGATTGTCACCCCGCAGCGGGCGCGTCGGGTCCAGGCGAACCTACTCCAGGGGTGAGCGGGTTGCCGTCATGCTCGGTCGATTGCGCATGGACTGCCACCACCGAGTCAGGCGCGGCTGCGGCGAGAGCATCTCGACGCCTTCCTTCGCCATGCAGAAATAAGCGAACATGGGAGCCGCATGAAGGTCGGCCAGGCTGACGCTGCCGCCCGTCAGCGAGGGGCCGTCCGGATCGGCGAGCGCCTCGATCGCGCGCAGGCAACTCTCCGCATGGGGCAAGGCGGCCGCGATCTTCGCTTCATCCGCGCTGCGGGCCTGCGCCGGGGCGCGCACCCGCTCGACGAAGATGTCCCAGATCAGCGGGCGGTAGCCGTAGTTGTCCATGATGCTGATGATCTGATTGGCGCGCGCCCTTGCGCGCGGCGCGGTCGGCATGAGCGGCGGCCCCGCGAAGGCCTCGTCGATATAGCGCGTGATGGCGCCGGTCTCATAGAGCCGGAACCCCTCATGCTCGAAGGCGGGGATGCGCTTGAACGGATGGCGCTGGAGATAGTCCGGCGGCGGGCCTTCAGGCGCGAAGATATCGACCTCGACCAGCCGATAAGGAACCCGCTTTTCTTCGAGTGCGAGTCGAACGGCCCGGACATAGACGCTGTAGGAAGCGCCAAACAGGACGGGCTCGGTCATGCGAACAACCTTTCGAGCAGACCCGGCAGTTCGTCCTCGATTTCTGCCGCTCTGCCGGTCAACCGCTGCCACGGGAAGCTGCGGACATTAGGACTGCGCGCCCCGAGGCAGCAACGAGGTTGCGGTCGCCGCGCATCACGATCGGGCGAGACCAAGGCGCGGCGCGCCATAGCCGGCCGCTATCGAAACCAGAGGCAACCGGCATTTCCCGCCGGCGCGGGCTTTCGCCATCTTCCGGATCAAGGCGGCGGCCATCGCGGTCGGCGCCGCAGCAATCGAAAAGGAGAAGCTTGATGTTCACGAGCACAATGAATCGCAAGACGCTCTGGCGGACGCTGTCGCTGGCCGGGATCGTCGCCGGCGCGATGGCCATCGGCGCCACGGCGTCGTTCGCGGGCGAATGCCCGGCCGACAAGGTGGTGGCCGACGGTCAGGGCCAACAGGACAAGAGCATGGCGGCGAAGGACGTGACGGACAACGTTCTGGCATCCATCGACCTGTCGAAGGAGATGGTGGCGGCCAACGATCACCAGTTCCGCATGCGCCGGCTGGTGATCCAACCCGGCGGCATCGTTCCCTGGCACAGCCATGCCGATCGCCCGGCGCTGATCTATGTCGTGCAAGGCGAGATCACCGAATACGCCAGCACCTGCGCGGTGCCGATCCTGCACAAGGCGGGCGACGTGTCGGTCGATGCCGGTCGCTCGCACTGGTGGAAGAACACCGGCAAGAAGACGGTCGTACTGATCTCCTCCGACATCCTGCACGACAAGATGGAAGAGCACATGATGTGACGGCCGCAAGGAAGCGGGCATCGAGAAAAAGCTCCCCCTCCCCTTGCGGGAGGGGGTTGGGGGGTTCGAACCGGATAGATTATTGACAGATTGGACCGGAGACATGGTTGACAGATTTTTACTGTCGGCAGGGAGGACCT
>JBGPEQ010000280.1:0-5903 GCA_041482855.1 Dongiaceae bacterium
CGGTTCAGCCATGTTGCAGCGGGTCAGGTTCAGATCGAACGCCTCGCCGGACTCACCAATCGGAACTACAAGGTTGCGCTCGGCAGTGAGCGATTCGTGCTGCGCATTCCCGGCGAGGGCACCAGCGAGTACATCAACCGCCGGCATGAGGCCGTGGCGGCGCGCGTTGCCGCCGAAGCGGGCGTCAACGCGGAGCTCCTGTTCTTCGATGAGAACGATGGACTGATGCTGACCCGCTTCGTCGATGGCGCCGTTACGATGAATGGCGAGCGGTTCAAGGACCTCGGCGCTGTTGCCCGAGCGGCGCAGGCGTTTCGACGCATGCATGATTGCGGCAAGAGCTTCGCCACGGAGTTCGATCTGTTCCAGAAGATGGACGAGTATCTGGACTACCTGCGGAAGAAGAAAGCTCGGATTCCCGACGGCTATGCCCAAGTGCAGAGAGAGGCCGAGGCCGTGCGGTCTGCCCTGGGCGGGCGGCCGGCGGCGCTGCGGCCCTGCCACTGCGATCCGCTGGCGGAAAACTTCCTCGATACGGGCTCGCGCATCTTCATCATCGATTGGGAGTATGCCGGTAACAACGATCCCATGTGGGATCTCGGCGATGTCTCGGTCGAGGCCGGCTTCGGCCCCGATCAGGACGCGGCGCTGCTGCATGCTTATTTCCACGGCAAGCCGCCGGCCGCACAGGTCGGCCGGATGGTCATGTACAAGGCGATGTGCGACCTGCTGTGGACGTTGTGGGGCGTGATCCAGGTGGCGAACGAGAATCCCGTCGATGATTTCTGGGCCTATGCCGTCAATCGCTTCGAGCGCTGCAAGGCCCTGATGGGCAGTTCGGAGTTCCGCCGTCATCTTGACGCAGTCCGGGGCGGATGAGCGCAGCGTGAGCTTGTGCCCGAATTTCGTCACAGTCCCAGCTGACGATCGGCGCGGCTTCGTTCGGGATTCATAGATGAGACGCATCGCTCGTCCATTCGTTAGCTGCCTAACGTTCGTCACCGTGATCTCGGCCTTAAGTCTAACAGCCGGCCCCGTGCACGAGCATGCCTTGGCCGCACAAGTCGCGGCGTCCCCGGCAACGGAATCGTCTGCCGCAGAGCCGGGTAGCAGCTACGATACGGCGATCGTGCTCGAAGGAGCCAAAAATGAGATTTCCGGTATCGAGGCGGAGCATTCCTACATTACGGCGCATTTTCCCGGCTGGCGGCAAAATATGCAGTCGCTGCTGAATCAAAACGGCCGCTTCTACGACCGGATCGACATCATCGGACCGACGGGGGAGACGAAGAGCCTTCACTTCGACATTACCGATTGGTTCGGGAAACTCGATCGAATTGGCGTGATCGCGCCGCAACGACGCACGCCATGCGTATTTCCGCGTCGTTGAACCGTCATCATGCGACTGTAGCCTGCGGCCACAGTTCCGATCCAACGCGACCGCTTGAGCAAGAAGCCCTGAGACGATATTCATTGCCCTGCCAGCAGCCCAACTCGAGAATCGACGACAAGGAAGCACATGTCCGCTGACCAAGTCCGCAAGGTGTTGTTCATTTCGGCCGACCAATGGCGCGGCGAGTGCCTTTCGGCCCTCGATCACGCCTGCGTGCGTACCCCCAACCTCGACGCCCTCGCCGCCGAGAGCGTGCTGTTCCGCAATCACTATTGCCAAGCCAGCCCCTGCGGACCGGCGCGGACCAGCATGCTGACGGGCATGTACATGATGAACCATCGCAGCCTGCGCAACGGCACGCCGCTCGATTCCCGCTTCACCAACCTGGCGCTCGAGGCGCGCAAGGCCGGCTACGACCCGACGCTGTTCGGCTACACCGACACCAGCCCCGATCCTCGCCGCTACCCGCCCGACGATCCGATCCTCAAGACATACGAAGGGGTGCTGCCGGGCATGACCGTCGGTCTGCAGCTACCCGAACACATGGCCGCTTGGATCGCCGACCTCCGCGCCAAGGGCTACGATATTCCGCGCGGCCGACATGACGTCTACCGCCCCGTCGACAACTATCCTGGCGCCGAAGGTCGCGGCCACAGCTTCGCGCCACCGGTCTTTGGCGCCGACGACAGCGAGACCACATTCATGGCGAACGCCATCCTGCGCTACCTCTCAGTACGGCAGGACCAGAACTGGTTCGTGCACGGAGTGTTCCTGCGGCCCCATCCGCCGATCATCGCGCCCGAACCCTATAACGCGATGTACGATCCCGCGTCCGTGCCGTTGCCGCGGCGGGCAGCGACGTTGGATGCCGAGTCGGCGCAGCATCCGTATCTTGCCTATGCCCTCAAAGCGATGGCGGAGATCGGCAGGTATAACGAGCACTACCCCCACAGCTTGCTGGATATCGACGATACCGAGCTGCGGCAGTTGCGGGCGACCTACTACGGCATGATCACCCAGGTCGACGACCAGATCGGTCGCCTGATCGCGCATCTCAAGAAAACCGGCGAATACGACCACACACTGATCATCTTCACCTGCGACCACGGCGAGATGCTGGGCGACCACTGGCTGTGGGGCAAGCCCGGCTATTTCGACGAGGCCTTTCACATCCCGCTCATCATCCGCGACCCGCGCGTAGCCGCCGACGACGGCCGGGGACGTGTCGTGGCGGAATTCACCGAGGCAGTCGATTTGATGCCGACCGTCCTTGACTGGCTCGGCCTCGAACCGCCGACACAGTGCGACGGCCGCTCGCTGCTGCCGTTCATCGTCGGCCGCTCGCCGGCGGATTGGCGGCGCGAAGTGCATTGGGAGTACGACTTCAGCGACATCGTCGCCCTCGATCCCGAGAGTGCCCTCGGTCTCGACAGCGACCAATGCACGCTCAACGTCATCCGCGATCATCGCTATAAATACGTTCATTTCACTGCCCTGCCGCCGCTCTTCTACGATCTCGAGAAGGATCCGGGGCAGTTCAGCAACCTCGCGGACGATCCCACCCACATGCCGCTGGTACTGGCCTACGGCCAGAAGCTGCTCTCGTGGCGGATGGAACATAACGAGCGCAGCATGACCCGCGGCTTCATCACCGCAAACGGCGTGTTCGAACGCCCGCGGGCGCGTCGCTAGCGCAACATGACCGGGCGCAAATGAGCTTGGCGCGCCGCGCGCTGTTGCAGAAAAGTTACAAATAGACGACACAGTCCTAGTGGACATCTCCGGGACCGGCCGCGAACGCTATTCGCTGCGCGGCCGACCAGCGGGGCGCCACGGTCTGGAGGTTGGAATTAACGGCACGACCTTCCTGCTGAACCTGCTGGGAGCGGCGGCGCTCCTGCTGTGGGGCCTGCGCATGGTCCGTACGGGCGTGCTGCGGGCCTATGGCGGCGATCTGCGCCGGAGCCTCGGCCGCAGCATGCGCAATCGCTTTTCGGCCCTGCTCACCGGACTCGGCATCACGCTGTTGCTGCAGAGCAGCAGTGCGACCGCGATGATGGCCGCCTCCTTCGCCTCGCGCGGCCTGGTCAATACGGCGGCCGCGCTGGCAATAATGCTGGGGGCCGATATCGGCACCAGCGTGGTCGCCCAGCTCTATTCCTTCAAGCCGCCGGTCCTGTCGCCCATCCTGATCCTCGTCGGCGTCGTCATGTTCATGACCAGCGAGGCGACGCGTCGGCGCGACCTCGGGCGGGCCATCATCGGCCTAGGCCTCGTGCTGACGGCGCTGCAGACGATTGCAGCCAACGCCGCGCCCCTGCGCGATTCTCCGGTACTGATCGATATGGTGGCCGCGCTGGCCGACGCCCCTGTAATCGCCGTCATCGTCGGCGCATTCGTGACACTACTCTCGACCTCCAGCCTAGCCGTCGTGCTATTGGTCATCTCGCTCATGCAGCATGAGGTGATCGCATTACCGCTCGCGTTTGCACTAGTGCTCGGTGCCAATCTCGGCAGCGCCGCACTGCCTCTACTGGCCACGCTGCGGTCCGAACCAGAGGCGCGGCGGGTGCCGTTGGGCAACCTGATCTTCCGCCTTGTTGGCGTAGTCATCGCCCTGCCCTTGCTCCCGCTCGTCGCTACTCGGATCGGATGGATCGAGGCCGAACCTTGGCGGCAGGTCGCGAACTTTCACACCGGCTTCAATGTGGCGTTGGCGGCGGTCTTCATCGGCCTCATCGGACCGGTGGCAAGGCTGTGCGCGCGCAGCTTGCCGGATCGGCCGCAGACCGAAAGCATGCTCCGGCCGCGCTACCTGGACCGCGGCGCCTTGGAATCGCCCGCGGTGGCGATCGCCAATGCCGCACGCGAGACGCTCCGCATGGGCGACATCATCGAGAAGATGCTGACTCAGACCCTCGACGTCTTCCGGCACGACGATCGCAAGCTGCTGCATGAGGTCGAAGACCTCGACAACGGGCTCGACGCGCTGAACGAAGCGATCAAGCTCTATCTCACCGAGGTGAGCCGGGACACGCTGGCAGACGAGGATGGCCGCCGTGCCGTCGACATCATCACTTTCACCACCAACCTCGAGCATGTCGGCGACATCATCGACAAGAACCTGATGGAGCTGGCCAACAAGAAGATCCGCCACAAGCTGCAGTTCTCGGCCGCCGGCTTCCAGGAGATCAGCGACATGCACGCCCGGCTGATGGAGAACTTGAAGCTCTCCCTCAATGTTTTCATCTCGGGCGATGTCCGCATGGCCCGCCGGCTGCTCGAGGAGAAGGTCGCGTTCCGCGAGCTCGAGCGATTTGCCTCCGACAGCCACTTGCAGCGGCTGCGGCGCGGCACGCCCGAGAGCATCGAAACCAGCGGCCTGCATCTCGATGTGATCCGCGACCTCAAGCGCATCAATTCGCACCTGACGTCGGTGGCCTACCCGATCCTCGATGCTGCCGGGGAACTCGCCAAGACCAGACTCAAGCCCCTGGAAGAGCAACGGTCGGCCTGAGCCATCCGCCGGTGACCAGAGAGACTACCCGCGCGCTTCGACGAAGCGACCACGGAGGACCCGCAGTGCGGACCTCCTCCCGATTCTGAAACGCCGAACTAACCCTCTGGAACCGTTGGAGCTTTCCAACGCGTCTGAAGCTAGCCATTGCGCGCGAGTTCCTCTAGAATTCATTCCAATCGAGGCTATCGCCGCCAGACGATGAGCAAATGTCGACTAACGCGCCATCGGGCGCCTCGGCGGCCGACTATACAGAAGACCTTTAAGGAGGCAGGGCCATCATGTTGAAAACACCGTTCCCGATTGTATCGCGCCGGCGAATGTTGAAAGTGGCCGGCGCTCTGGGCGCCGTCAGCGCAATGCCACGCAAAGTCTGGGCCGACGAAGAGAAGAGGTTGAACTTCTACAATTGGGACACGTACATCGGCGAAACGACAATTCAGACTTTCACTGACAAAACCGGCATCCAGGTTCAGTCCGACCTCTTTGCAAACAACGAGGAGTTGTTCGCCAAACTCAAGGAGGGCAACCCGGGTTATGACATCATCGTTCCCAGCGACTATATGGTGCAGACGATGATCTCGGCCGGCATCATCGTGCCGCTCGACCATGCCAAACTCACCAATATCGGCAACCTGGACCCGGCCTTTACGAACCCGAACTACGACCCCGGCATGGCGCACAGCGTGCCGTACAAGTGGGGCACGGTCGGCATCGGCTACCGCATGTCCAAGGTAGAGACGCCGACGAGCTGGGGCGACATCCTGGACAGCGACAAATATGCCGGGCGCATCGCGCTCCTTGCCGACGAGCGCATCGTCATCGGCTGCGCGCTGAAGTATCTCGGCTTTTCCATGAACAGCACCAAGGAATCCGAGATCCAGGCGGCACGCGATCTGCTAATCAAGCAGAAGAAGAACATCAAGGCGTTCGCGCCGGACGAAGGGCAGAACATGCTGGTGGCCGGCGATGCCGACATCGTCCAGGAATGGA
>JBGPEQ010000281.1:0-5902 GCA_041482855.1 Dongiaceae bacterium
CGGTGACCGGGAATCCAGCATCGCCCGGCGAGCGCCAGTAGGTCTTCCAGCCCGGCTGCAACGTGAACTCGAGACCGGTGCGCAACTCCGCGGCGGCACCCACCGCGGATGTCGCGGAGATCAGGCGGACCGCGCTCTCGTCGGCACGCGTCCACTCGGAGGCGCCGGGATCGGCGGCTGCGGCGACGCTGGACGTAAACAGAGCGAATGCCGCGGCGGCAGCCGCCCGACGCCACCGCGCCGCTTTAGTAAGGTGTTGACTCATCGCGTCTATTATAGGTGCCCGGCGCGGCAATTGCGCGCCCCATAAACTCACAAAAAAGTGTATAATCGGTTGCGTTCGGTGGGCGCACCTTGCCTTCGATCAGCGGAATCACTAGCTCAGATTCATGACTAAGCAGACCGACGAAACCGACAATCTCTATTTGACCGGCCAATTGCTGGTCGCCATGCCGCAGATGCGCGATCCGCGCTTCGCCCGCTCGGTGATCTATATGTGCGCCCACAGCCCGGATGGCGCCATGGGGCTGGTGGTCAACCGGCGCGTCGGCTCCATCACCTTCGACGACCTGCTCCAACAATTGAACATCGGCCCCAACAAGCGCAATGACGAGATCCGCGTCCATTTCGGCGGACCGGTGGAACAGGGGCGCGGCTTCGTGCTGCACTCCTCCGACTACCTGCAGACGGGCTCGCTCAAGGTCGACGACCAGGTGGCGCTGACGGCGACGCTCGACATCCTGAAGGAGCTCGCGGCCGGCGGCGGCCCGCGCCGCAGCCTGCTGGCGCTCGGATATGCCGGCTGGGGGCCGGGCCAGCTCGATGCGGAGATCCAGGCCAATGGCTGGCTCTCGGTGTCGTCCGACGAGGCGCTGGTGTTCGATGCCGACCTCGAGCACAAGTGGGAGCGCGCGATCGGCAAGATCGGCATCGACTTCAGCCAGCTCTCCGGCGAGGCCGGCCACGCCTGAGCGCTCTGGGCCGGGCGCGGTTCACAGATCAGGTTCTTTCGCCTATCGTCCCTCGGCGCCTGTCGACGATCGACAGGGCGCGGCAGGGGGAGACGATCGCATGCATCAAGAACCGCTTGCCCTGATCGGCATCAGCGATATCTCCGGCCGCGTCCGCGGCAAGGCCGTGCCGGCCGCTCATCTGGCCGCGCATATCGAGCGGGGCATCGGCTGGACGCCGACCAACGTGATGATCACGGCCTTCGGCCCGATCCTGGACACGCCGTTCGCCGGTCTCGGCGACGTGCTGATGCGCCCGGTACCGGAGACGGAGGTGAAGGTCGATTTCGGGCCCGAGGGCGGGTGGGAGCATTTCCTCCTCGCCGACATCCTCAACACCGACGGCACGCCCTGGGCCTGCTGCCTGCGCAATTTTCTGGCCCGCGCGGTGCAGGCGCTGAAGGCCAGCGCCGGCGTCAGCACCTATTGCGCCTTCGAGCAGGAATTCGTCTATACCGGCGCCATCGGCGAGTTCCACAACGGCTATACGTTCGATGCCTTCCGGCGCCAAGGCGCCTTTGCCGGCACTCTCGTTCATGCCCTCGCTGCGGCCGGCATCCGCACGGAGTCGATTCTTGCCGAGTATGCGCCGGGTCAGTTCGAGATCACCTGCGAGCCGGCCGACGACATCGCGGCGGCGACGCGCGCGATCGTCATTCGCGAGCTGGCGCGCGCCACCGCCGGGCGGTTCGGCCAGCGTGCGACCTTCACGCCGATACTCCGCCCGGAGGGCGTCGGCAGCGGCGTCCATATCCATATGAGCTTACGCGACAGCGACGGGCGGGCGGCGACCTACGATCCGGCCGCCCCCTTCGGCCTCTCGCGGATCGCGGCGCACTTCGTCGCGGGCGTCCAGCATCACTTGCCGGCGATCTGCGCGGTGACGGCGCCGAGCGTGATCTCCTACATCCGGCTGACGCCGAACCGCTGGGCGCCGACGCGGGCCAATCTGGTGCAGCAGGACCGCGAGGCCGCCATCCGCATCTGCCCGATCTTCGCCCGTCCCGGCACCGATCCGGCCGACCAGTTCAATTTCGAGTTCCGCGTCTGCGATGCCGCCGCCAGCCCCTACCTGGCGCTGGGCGCGGTGATCTGGGCCGGCGTCGACGGCATTCGCCGCGAGCTGCCGCTGCCGGCGGACGGCGGCGGCGCGCTGCCGCACTCGCTCGGCGAGGCGCTGGACAGGCTGGCGGCGACGGCGGACGCCAAGGAGTGGTTCGGCGATGTGTTGCTGGACGCCTATCTGCGCCACAAGCGCAGCGAGATCGCCCTCGTCGGCAGCCTCGATCCTGTGGAGCAGTGCCGCCGCTATGCGGAGGTGTATTAGACCAGAGGGAAATGGCAGGCCACAGTGCGGCCGGGCGCGATCTCGCGCAAGGCCGGTCGCTCGCGGCGGCAGCGGTCCTGCGCGAAGCGGCAGCGCGGATGGAAGCGGCAGCCGGCCGGCGGATCGATGGGGCTGGGGACGTCGCCGGTCAGCACGATCCGGTTGCGGGCGGCGCGGTCGACATCGGGCACGGGCACTGCCGATATCAGCGCCTGCGTATAGGGATGGGCGGGCGCGCGGTAGAGCTCGTCGGTCGGCCCCAACTCGACGATCGAGCCCAGATACATGACGGCGGTGCGGTCGGACACCTGGCGGATGACGCTGAGATCGTGGGCGATGATCACGTAGGTGAGGCCGAGCCGGTCCTGCAGGTCGGCGAGCAGGTTGACGATCTGGGCCTGGATGGAGACGTCGAGGGCCGACACCGGCTCGTCCGCGACGATCAGGTGCGGCTCGAGGGCCAGCGCGCGGGCGATGCCGATGCGCTGGCGCTGGCCGCCGGAGAATTCGTGGGGGAAGCGCTGGAGCTGGTCGGTTGAGAGGCCGACCAGGCCCATCAGCTCGCGAACGCGGGCGTCGATCTCGGCGCGAGTGCGGCGGCCATGGACGCGCAAGGGCTCGGCGATGAGGTCGCCGACGCGGCGGCGCGGATTGAGCGAGGCATAGGGGTCCTGAAACACCATCTGCATCTCTTCGCGGATGGGCCGCAGGTGGCGCCGGCCGTAGTGCGAGATGTCTTCGCCCTTGAAGCGGAGCTGGCCGGATGTGATGTCGTAGAGGCGGACCAGGCAGCGGCCGAGGGTCGACTTGCCGCAGCCGGATTCGCCGACCAGGCCGACGGTCTCGCCGGGCCAGACCTGAAGCGAGACATTGTCGACGGCGTGGACGGTCTTCAGCCCGCCCGGGGACAAGCGCCCGCCGATGCTGAAGTTCTTGCTGAGGCCGACCGCTTCGAGCAGCGGCGTCGCGGCGCTGCCGTTCATGACACCGCCTTGCCATCCAGCAGGCGGCCGGCCCAGGCGGCGGCGCGCGCATCGGGCGACAGGAAGCAGGCGGAATCGTGGCCGCCGCTCCCCGCCAGGCCCGGACGCTCGCCGCATTTGTCGAAGCTATAGCGGCAGCGCGGCCCGAAAGCGCAACCCGTGGGCAAGTCGAGCAGCGAGGGCGGCATGCCCGCGATCGATTTCAGCCGGTGCGGCCGCGGCCCGTCGAGCGGCGGAATCGAATCGAGCAGGCCCCAGGTGTAGGGATGCCGCGGGCCCTTGAAGATGTCGCGCTTGGCGGCGCGCTCGACGATGCGGCCGGCATACATCACCTGCACACGATCAGCGACCTCGGCCACCACGCCCATGTCGTGGGTGATCAGCACGACGGCGGAGCCGAAGTCACGGCGCAACTTCTGGATGAGTTCGAGGATCTGCGCCTGTACGGTGACGTCGAGCGCCGTCGTCGGCTCGTCGGCGATCAGCAGCGACGGGTTGCAGGACAGGGCCATGGCGATGACGGCGCGCTGGCGCATGCCGCCCGAGAGCTGATGGGGGTAGCGATCGACCGACACTTCCGGATTGGGAATGCCGACGGCGCTCAGCAGCTCGACCGCGCGCGCGCGCGCAGCCCGCTTCGAGACGGCGTTGTGGGTCAGCACCTGCTCGGCGATCTGCCAGCCGATGGTGTAGACCGGCGTCAACGCGGTCATCGGGTCCTGGAAGATCATCGCGATCTCCTTGCCGCGGACATGCCGCAGCTCGCGCTGCGGCAATCCCAGCAACTCCCGGCCCTTGTAGACGATCGAGCCTTCGATCACGGCGTTGGGATCATTGATCAGGCCCATGACGCTCAGCAGCGAGATGGTCTTGCCCGAACCGGATTCGCCGACCACGCCGAGGATCTCACGCTCCCCGACGTCGAAGGAGACGTCGTCGACCGCGCACACCAGGCCATGCTCGCTGCGGAACGAAACCTTCAGACCGCGGACCTGGAGCATGCTGTCGGGCCCGCTACGCTTTCCGGATGCGCGGATCGAGCACAACGTAGAGCAGGTCGACCGCGGCGTTCGCGATGACCACGAAGAACGAGGCGTACATCACTGTGGCCATGATCACCGGCAGATCGAGGCTCCTGAGGGCGTCGTAGGTCAGCTTGCCGATGCCCTGGAGGCCGAACACCACCTCGGTCAGGAGCGCGGCGCCGCCGACGAGAGCGCCGAAATCGAGGCCGAACAGGGTGACGATCGTGATCAGCGAGGTGCGCAGCGCGTGCCGGACGAGGATGCGCGTCTCGCTCAGGCCCTTGGCGCGGGCGGTGCGGATATAGTCCTCCTGGCCGGCCTCGACCAGATTGGCCCGGAGCACGCGGCCATAGAGGCCCATATAGAGGGTCGCGAGCGTGACCCAGGGAATCACGAGCGTGAGGAACCAGCCGGCGGGATCGCTCGTCAGCGGCTTGTATCCCAGCGGCGGCACCCAAGAGAACAGCCAAGTTCCGTGAAAGCGACTCTGCGTAATCAGGTTCATCACCTCGCCCAGCCAATAGACGGGCATGGAGACGCCGATCAACCCGAGCATCATCAGCGTGCGATCGAGAACGCTGCCGCGAGTGGCGGCGGCGACCAGCCCGATCGCGACGCCGCCGACCACCCAGAGGATCGCCGCGCCCACGACCAGCGACAGCGTGACCGGTGCGACATCCAGCACCGCCGGAACCACTTTCCAGCCGCGGTTTACGAACGAGGTGAGGTCCTGGGTGATGAATAGCCGCTCCATCATGAGCGCGTACTGCACGGGCAGCGGCCGATCGAATCCGAAGTCCTTGCGCACGGCCGCAAGCGTTTCCGGCGACGCATTGCGGCCGGCGATGCGGGCCGCCGGATCGGCGCCCGGCGTGGCGAAGAAGATCAGGAACACGAGGACGCTGATGCCGAACATGACGAACAGCATCTGGCCCAGCCGTTTGACGATGGTGCCGAGCATCAGGCTGCCCTGATGCGCAGCTTCGAACGCGGGTCGAGCGCATCGCGCACGCCGTCGCCGAAGATATTCAAGGCAAGTACCGCAATCGCGATGGCAATGCCGGGCGCCAGCGCCACCATGGGGCGGGTGTAGAGCAGGCCCTGCCCGTCTTGAATAATCGTGCCCCAACTGGCCTGCGGCGGTTGCACGCCGATCGACAGAAACGACAGCGCCGACTCCGTGACCATGTTGATCGCCATCATCAGCGGCACGAACACGATCAGCGTCGTCATGACGTTGGGCAGGATGTCTCGAAAGAGAATGCGATGGCTGGGCACGCCGAGGCCAATCGCTGCCAACACGAACTCGCTCTGCGTCAACGCCAGCACCTGACCACGGATCGGCCGCGCCACGTAGGGCACGTACACGATCGCGATCACCACGATCGGGATCGCCAGCGAGCTGGACGCGACGTGCAGCGGGCCGATCGCGATCCCGCCCACGGCGAAGGCGGTCGCCAGCGCCACCGCCAGCAGGTAGACCGGGAACGACCAGATCAGGTCGAGCAGCCGCGAGATCACCGAGTCGGCGATGCCGCCGATGTAGCCGGCGGCGAC
>JBGPEQ010000282.1:0-5887 GCA_041482855.1 Dongiaceae bacterium
CGACGGCGACAATCCGATTCCGACGATCTGGGTCCGCATGAATGCCAAGCTCGTCAAGCTGCCGGAGCGGCGCATCGTTGCATCGAATACTTTTGGCGAAAAGTTGCCGACGGGGGGCCGCAAATTGCCTGATATCGTCGCCGCGTTCGACGAAGCGCTCGGTCACGTATTGAAGGAGGTTGTCTTGTTCGCGCTCGCCGCGCCGGCGCAACAGTCCTGAGCGGCCCGCGGCCTCTCCAATCATTGGAGGCGGGGATGATGAGCGGATATGGCTGGATCCTGTTGGCCGCCACGGCGATCGGCGGCGCATCCGATCATGGCGACCGTCTCGAGCGGGCGGCCGGCCAACAGGCGACGAACACCTTCGCGATCGCCATCGACGGCAGCCCCGGCGTCAAGGTAGTGGCCGCCTGTCTCGTCGATTGGGGCGAGGAAGTCGATGTGGTCACGCTGAAAGGCGAAGTGCCGCAGACGCGCAAAGTGGAGGCGGTCGGGCTCAGCTGCCAGATCAAGAAGCTCGGAAACGCCGGAAAACTCGTGGTGGAAATCACCAAGAACGGCCGCCTGGTGAGCCGCAACGCCTCGTCGGGATCGAGTTCGGTGATCAGCATTTCGCTGCAGTGAGACCGCGGACGCAAGGAGCCGCGTCAGTCCATCTTCTTCCGGCGCCGGCGTTTCTCCAAGACGCGAATCACCATCAAGGCAGGCTTCGCGAGCGCGGCGGCGGCGGCTATCGCGAGGCCGATCCAGGCCGGGCCGCCGTGGGTCCGCAGCCAGATCAAGCCGATGAGCAGTCCGACGCCGATGGCGACTGGGAGGGCCAAATCCATGAGCCGGCTGATCCTCTCGCGCCACAGCCAGCGGTCGAACTGTCGTCGTGTCTCCGGGTTCATCGGCTTGACGATCATCCGCCGCCGGCGGCCGCGTGCGGCAGAGTCACCGTCGCCCGCAAGCCGCCTTCCGGCCTGTTGTTCAGAACGACATCGCCGCCATGGGCGCGGAAGACCGTGCGCGCGACCGACAGCCCGAGCCCGACGCCGCCGGTATCGCGGCTGCGCGATTGCTCGACCCGATAGAACGGCCTGAACACGCGCTCCAGTTCTTCCTCCGGCAGCCCCGGCCCGTCGTCCTCGACGGTCACGGCGATGCTGTCGGCGCCGATTGAGAGGCGGACCCGGGCCCGCTGACCGTATTTCACGGCGTTGTCGATGAGATTGCAGTAGCCGCGGCGGAGCGCCACCGGCTGGCCGCCGAAGGGCAGGGTCTCGTCGCCCGCGGGGTCGATCGCGAGTTCGACATCCGGCGCGTCCGCACAGATGCTGCGCAGCAGGGCGACCAGATCGAGTTCGCGGCGCGGCTCCGGGTTGGCCTCCTCGCGCGCGAAGCTGAGGGTCGACTGAATCATGGTCTCCATGTCGTCGAGATCGGCCAGCATGCGCGCCTGCTGCTCGGGATCATCGATGAACTCCGCGCGCAGGCGCAGCCGCGTGATCGGCGTTCGCAGATCGTGGGAGATCGCCGCGATCATGCGCGTGCGGTCCTCGATGAAGCGCTGGATGCGCTCCTGCATGTTGTTGAAGGCGCGCAGCGCCTTGCGGACGTCGGATGCACCCCGCTCGATGAGCGGCGGCGCGTTGACATCGCGGCCCAGTCGTTCGGCCGCCTGCGCCAGCGTCCCCAGCGGCGCCGTCAAGCGCCGGATGCCAAGTACCGACAAGGCGATGACCGCGATCAGCATGACCGCGATCAGGGCGACCGATTGATGCGACCATGCGGGCACGGTCACCCGATCGACGGCGGCGAAATTGACCCAGGTCGAATCGGCGAGCTGGAGGGAGATGATGAAGGTCGGACCGGCCAGCTGCTGTTCGAGCGCCTGGCGCAGCGTGCCCCGCAGCTCCTGGGCCTCGTCGGCGAGCAGGGCATCGATGACGTCGCCATCGATCGGCAGCTGGAGCGGCGCGTCGATGTAGTCGACCTGGATGTTGCGCAGCCCCAGGTTCTCCTGCCGGTCGGCGATCACGTCGGTGAGCAACTGGGTCTTCATGTTGCCGGGATCGGTGGCATCGACCGCGCTGTTCGGTTCCCAGGTCACGATGAGGGAGGGACGGCTGACGCTCCGTACGATGTCCGGCCGCTGTTCGGGCGATATCAGGCCGATCAGCCGCGTCAAGGTGATCACCCGTTCGGCGATGCGCACGTTTTCCAGGATCGTCTGGGCCTCGCGCCGGCTGTCATAGTGAATCGCTATGGCGATCACCTGCGAGGCGACCAGACCGGTGATGACGACCAGAATGACCCAGCCGGCGATGCTGTCCGGCAGCAGGCGCCTCATGCGCGCTCGACCGCCGGCGTGAACACGTAGCCGCCGCCGCGCACCGTCGTGATGATCTGCGGCGCCTTCGGATCGGCCTCGATCTTGCGGCGCAGGCGGCTGACCTGCACGTCGATGCTGCGGTCGAACGGCGCGGCGGCCCGCCCGCGCGCGAGATCCAGCAGCTGGTCGCGATTGAGCACGCGCTGCGGGCGTTCGACGAAGGCGGCGAGCAGCTCGAACTCGCCGGTGGATAGCTCGACGGCCTCGCCGACGGGCGATTCGAGGCGGCGCCGGCCGAGGTCGAGCGTCCAGCCGGCAAAGCGCAGGACCTTGCCGCGCTCGGCGGGATCGCTCGGCGGCAGGCCGGCGGCGCGCCGCATGACGGCCTTGATGCGGGCCAGCAGCTCGCGCGGGTTGAACGGCTTCGGCAGATAGTCGTCGGCGCCCATCTCCAGGCCGACGATGCGATCGGTCTCCTCGCCCATGGCGGTCAGCATGATGATCGGGGTCGTGGACTTGCTGCGGAGGTCGCGGCACAGGCTCAGCCCGTCCTCGCCGGGCATCATGACATCGAGGATCAGGAGATCGATGCGGGCGTCGGCCAGGAGGCGGCGGGCTTCGCGCGCGTCCTTGGCCGTGGTCACGCGATAGCCGTGCTTGGCGAGGAACCGGGACAGCAGGTCCCGGATCTCGCGATCGTCATCGATGACGAGCAGATGGGGCGAAACTTCCATTCGGAGCCATCGAATTTGATTCACACGCGGGCCGCAGCATAACGGCGGCGGGCGGCCCTGCCGCAAGAATCGCGTTACAGATTGTAACAAAGACCGGGCCGGTAGCGAACGGCAACAAAATGGGGCTTGGCGGACATCGCCTGGTTACAGCCCGCCGTTACATCGGCGCCATCGGACGGCGGGCGTATTTGTGAAGGACGCAAGGCCGGTCGATGAGGGCGGTCCCCCGGACCGCTCGCCTTTCATCAGGGACCAAGGAGCCATACCATGAACGCACGCACCCTTATCGGCGCCACCGTGACCGCCCTATTCGTGTCCACGGCGGCCTTCGCCGCCTCGATGACGCCGGCGCAGCAATGCACCGCGCTCGAGAAGCAGTTCGACCAGGAGATCGTGAAGCACGCCACGGCGGCCAAGGCCGCCGACGCCAAGACGCTGCGCACCGACGCCGGCAAACTCTGCCAGAGCGGCAAGAGCGACGACGGCGTCAAGAAGCTGAAGCAGGCCCTCAAGGACATCAACGTGAAGCCGGCGGCGTAGCCGGCCTGCGGGGGTGGCGATGCCGTTCTTCGTAGCGGCGTCGCCACCCGCGCGCCGGACGCCGCGTCCATCGCCCGCGTGACGGCTCGTCGCCAGCGCACCCATCCCGTCTTTCAACCAGCTCCCGATGGAGACCACCATGATCGAGACAGCCATCACGTCGACCGCGCCCGATAGCGAGGGAACGTCGGGTCGGCGGACGGCCGGCAAGATCCGCCGCCCCATGTTGGTGCCGGCGGTCGTCACGGCGGTCGCGGGTATCCTGGCGTTCAGCGCTTTCGTGCGAGCCGATACCGGTGCACTCACGGCGGCAACGATGCCGGCCGCGCCCTTCAGCTTCGCCGACCTGGCCGCCAAGGTATCGCCGGCGGTCGTGACGATCTCGTCGACGCACAAGGTCGAATCGTCCGGCGACGCGATGCCGGACCTGCCGTTCGACTTTCCCAAGGGGTCGCCCTTCGGGGAGTTCTTCCGCCGCTTCCGCGAGCAGCAGCAGCGCGGCCGCCAGCCCGGCCGCGTGACGGCGCTGGGCTCCGGCTTCATCGTCGATCCCAGCGGCTACGTCGTCACCAACAATCACGTCGTCGAAGAGGCGACGGACATCAACGTGACCTTGTCGACCGGCCAGGAATATGCGGCCAAGCTGATCGGCACGGACGCCAAGACCGATCTCGCCCTGCTCAAGATCGACGCAGCGGCGCGCCTGCCGGCCGTGAGTTTCGGCAATTCGGACAAGATGCGCGTCGGCGACTGGGTGCTGGCGGTGGGGAACCCGTTCGGCCTCGGCGGCACGGTCACCACCGGAATCATCTCGGCCCGCGGCCGCGACCTCCGGAACGGGCCCTTCGACGACTTCCTGCAGATCGACGCCGCCATCAACCAGGGCAATTCCGGCGGACCGACCTTCAACCTGGCCGGCGAGGTCGTCGGCATCAACACGGCGATCGCCTCGCCCAACGGCGGCAGCGTCGGGATCGGCTTCGCCATTCCATCGAACCTGGCCAAGCCGGTCATCGCCCAGCTGGAGTCCCATGGCTCGGTCGAGCGCGGCTGGCTCGGCGTCGGCATCCAACCGGTGACGCCGGAGATCGCCGCCGTCGTCGGCCTCGGCAAGCCGATGGGCGCGCTCGTCAGCCAGGTGGAGCCGAACAGCCCGGCCGCCAAGGCAGACCTGCGCAAGGGCGATGTGATCATCGGCTTCAACGGCCAGACCGTCGAGAACCTGCACGATCTCACCCGGCTCGTCGCGGACACGCCGGCCGGCCGGCGGGCGGACCTCGTCGTTTGGCGCGACAAGAGTAAGGCGACGCTCCATGTCGAGATCGCCAAGCAGAAGCCGGATCAGGAGGCCGCCACAGAGGCTCCGGCGTCGGCAAACGCCGATGGCACCGACGTGAAGCCGCTTGGCGCCACGCTGGCCGCCATCACGCCGGAGACCCGGCAGGAGATGGACATCCCCGACAACGTCAACGGCGTTGTCATCACCGACGTCGACAGCGACGGCTCCGCGGCCGACGAGGGCCTGCGTCCCGGCGACATCATCGAACAGGTCGGGCAGAAGCAGGTGCATACGCCGGCGGAGGTGGGCGCCATCCTCTCGGCCGCCCTGGCGGCCAAGCAGGACGCCGTTCTGCTGCTGGTAAATCGCGAAGGCAACGAGGTCTTCGTTGCCGTCAAGGTCAGTCACGCCTAGCGCGCCTCATCAAACGTGACTGACCGTCGGGCCGGCGTGCCCCCTCGCGCCGGCCCGATGCTTTTCCGGAGTACGAGTCTCGCGGAGGCTTCTCGTCGGCTTCGATTTGTGGGATCGTTTCGGTCGGCCTTGGAGGGAACACCGATGCTCTACAGGTTCCTTGCCGCCGCTGCGGTTGCCCTGTTGCTCTCGGGTTGCGAGGCGGGACTGTCCTTCGGCGGTCTGCCGAGCAACGAGGCATGCCGCGACGCCGCGAGCCTGCCCGGCCAGCCGATAAATTCGGACTGTCTCGATTCTCTCACTCGCTAGGGCACGATCAGGTTAAATTCCTTGGAGGCGTTGGATTGGCATCGCGCGTCCTTCGAGACGGCCGCTTCGCGGCCTCCTCAGGATGAGGAGTTTTCTTAATGCCATCAAAAATATACCTTATCTTGAGGAGCGCCCAAAGGGCGCGTCTCGAAGGACGCACGACGCCCGTGCAACCTCAGTTTCTTCAAACGCTCGAAGGGTTGCGCCGGTATGACGTTCAAGGCGGCGCCGCGCGGCGGTGGCGCCGCGGGCGCGCGCAGGGCTGACAATGGGATGGTCGGGAGGAGAGGATTC
>JBGPEQ010000283.1:0-5878 GCA_041482855.1 Dongiaceae bacterium
CCGGACGATCGTCGAGGGTGTGGATCTGGCCGGCAAGGCGGTGCTCGATCTCGGCTGCGGCACCGGCGGGATCACGAAGTTTCTGGCCGAGACCTATCGGCCCGCCAGCATCGTCGGCGTGGACGTCGACCGCGGCCTCATCGAACGCGCGACCGAACATGCGGCGGACGCCAGGCTTGGCAAGGGCCTGACGTTCCGGACGGTGACGCCCGGTCGCCTGCCCTTCGCAGAGGCCTCCTTCGACCTGGTCTTCAGCAAGGACGCGATGGTGCACATCGAAAACAAGGAGGTGCTGTTCGCGGAGATCTTCCGGATCTTGCGGCCGGGCGGCAGCGTGGCCGCCAGCGACTGGATGAGCGCCACCGACGGGCCGTTCTCGGCCGCCATGGCCTATTACCTGCAGGCCGAAGGCCTGGGCTTCGGCATGGCCTCGCCCACCCGCTATCGCACGGCCATGGCGGAGGCCGGGTTCCGCGACATC
Organism: Dongiaceae bacterium; assembly: GCA_041482855.1. Lineage (GTDB taxonomy): Bacteria > Pseudomonadota > Alphaproteobacteria > Dongiales > Dongiaceae > JBGPEQ01. The sequence goes on from JBGPEQ010000283.1 coordinate 482, forward strand.
CGCATGACCGACCGCAACGCCTGGTACAGGCCCATCGCCCACGGGGAGCATGATGCGCTCGCCGGCCCGCTCTATGACAAACTGGTCGCGCGGGTGGGCAAGGCCTTCGTCGATCACGAGATCGAGGTGTGGCGGGCGATGACGGTGGTGGTCGACAGCGGCGAGCTGCGGCCGGGCCATCTGCGCGCGCGCAAGCCGACTCGCTGAACGCGACGCGCCGTGGAGAGCGGAGACATCCCGGTCATCCAAACGTCGCGCCTGCGGCTGCGCGGCCATCGCATCGAGGACTTCGGCGATTGCGCGGCGATGTGGGCCGACCCTGTCGTCACCCGCCATATCGGCGGCCGACCCTTCACCGCCGAGGAGACGTGGTCGAAGATTCTGCGCTATGCCGGGCTGTGGTCGCTGCTGGGCTTCGGCTATTGGGCGATCGAGGAGAAGGCCTCCGGCCGGTTCGTCGGCGAGATCGGCTTCGCGGATTTCAAGCGGGAGATCGAGCCCTCCTTCGCCGGCACGCCGGAGATCGGCTGGGCCCTCGCCTCCTGGGCGCACGGGCGCGGCCTTGCGACGGAAGCCGTCGGCGCGGCGGTGGCCTGGGGCGATGGACATTTCGGCGCGGCGCCGACCGTGTGTCTGATCGACCCGGACAACGCTGCGTCGATCCGCGTGGCGGAGAAGTGCGGGTATCGGGAATTCGAACGCACCAAGTACAAGAATCAGCCGACGATCCTCTTTCGCCGCTGAGGCATAACGCTGCATTTTCGATCCGTCGAATGTGTGATTAGCTTCGGCCGGGCCGAGTGGGAACAACCGCAGTGGCGGAGCCTTCCGGGAATCCATTCCGATCACTCTCCGGTCTTCAACGCTGCCGGTACACCACAGCCAAAAGGGGACGACGCATGGGTCGCAGATACGAAAACATCCTGGAAACGGTGGGCCGCACACCGGTCGTCCGGATCAACAAGCTGGCGCCGCGCGACGTGAATCTGTTCGTCAAGATCGAGGCGTTCAATCCGCTGGGCTCGGTCAAGGACCGGCTGGCCCTCGGGGTCATCGAGGCGGGCGAGAAATCCGGGCAGTTGAAGCCGGGGCAGACGGTCATCGAGGCGACGAGCGGCAACACCGGCATCGGGCTCGCCATGGTGTGCGCCCAGAAAGGCTACCCGCTGGTGGTGACGATGGCCGACAGCTTCAGTGTCGAGCGCCGCAAGCTGATGCGCTTCCTCGGCGCCAAGGTGGTGCTGACGCCGGCGGCGGAGCGCGGCAGCGGCATGGTGGCGAAGGCCGTCGAGCTGGCCAAGGCGCATGGCTGGTTCCTGACGCGCCAGTTCGAGAACGAGGCCAACCCCGACATGCATTCGCGCACGACGGCGCGGGAAATCCTGGACGATTTCGCGGATACGACGCTCGACTATTGGATCACCGGCTATGGAACGGGCGGCACGCTCAAGGGCGTCGCGCGGGTGCTCGCGAAGGAGCGGCCGGAGACGAAGATCGTCGTCTGCGAGCCGGAGGACGCGCCGCTCCTGGGCAGCGGCATCGGCCAGGAGCGCAACCCCGACGGCTCCGCATCGAAGGGGCATCCGGCCTTCAAGCCGCACCCGATGCAGGGCTGGACGCCAGATTTCATCCCGAAGCTGACCGGGGACGCGGTCGACATGAAGCTCATCCACCGGATCCTGCCGATCGCGAACGCCGACGCGATCCGCTACAGCGTGCAACTCGCCCGGCAGGAGGGCATCTTCGTCGGCATTACCGCGGGCGCCACCTTGGCCGGCGCGCTTCGCCTCTGCGCCGAAGCGCGCAAGGGCGCCACGATGCTCTGCATGCTGCCCGACACGGGCGAGCGCTATCTGAGCACGCCGCTCTTCGCCGACATCGCCGCTGATATGACCGGCGACGAGTTGGATATCGCGCGCTCGACGCCGCTGTACCAGCCTGCGAAGTGAGGGTTGCGGCCGCACGCGACACTGCCATGGCATCGGCGCGCCGCCGGCGGCGTCGTTCTTCGCGCTCACGTCAGGGGTTGGCCTTGTCCCAGGCGATGTCGGCGTCGATCTCGGCGCGGTGCATGAGCGCGTAGTTGAGGGCGGCGGCGCAATCGGCCGGGGTCAGCCGGGGATAGGCGGCCAGCATTTCCGCGACGCCGGCGCCGGCCTCGCTCATCCTCACGATGGTCGAGACGGGGACGCCGCTGTCGCCGATGCAGGCGGCGGCGCCGCAGACGCCGGGCGTCTTGCGGATGACGGTCATGCGTTCTTGCCACATTCGAGGCGACGTCTCCGGCTGCCCCGGTTGTACTTCCTGTGGCCAGCGGTCGGCATGGCGACGACGCGGTGATGCCTGGGGCGATGCCCGATGCGCGCGCCCGATGCCGCCGCCGCGCACCGCGCAGAAGATCGCATCGACGATCTCTCGCAGCGGCCGCGGTTCGATCGCGCGCCATTCCTTCATGGTCACTTCCTTTTCATGGCGCAGCCCTTCGCGGCCATGCGGCCAGCGGGCGGTCCGGGTCCGCATCGCAACTCCAAAATCGGCTTCGGCAATCCTTTGGAATCATGATGGCCCCCGACCGCTCGACACTCTTCTCGAGACAGACTCTACGGCGAGGGGCTGCGCATGGCAGCGCGCCGAGGGTCCGATTGCGCCGAGACACCGACAGTCGCATTGCATGCCGATCGGGCGGCCGCGGCGCTTCGCTGCAGAGAGAGGAGACACCACCTATCGGCTCGCTCGCCCGTGCCCGTCCAGACGCAGAGCGGGGGGCGTGCGCGCGTCCTATTCCAGGTGATGGCTGCGAAAGAGGGCCGCGCAGAGAATGTAGTAGTATCTCGTCATTGTCGCACCCCACTCGTTGAGGTTGACGCCGAAGTAGTACGATCGATCCCCCTCGCTCATCTTGCCGTGAAGATAGGCGAGGAACCTTGCCTTTTGCGTCTTCGTCAGGCTCTTGCCCTGTCCGTAGCCGGCGACGAGCGCGGTGTTGTGCATGTTCTTCGCGGCCGTTTCCATTTCTCGATAGGCCGGGTAGGCGCCCTTGGCGTGCTGCCAGAAATGGCTCGCCACATAGGATGGGCCCGCATCGTTGGCGCCCAGCATGACCCCCGCGCTCATTCCCCGGGCGGCATTGTCCTTCAGGATTCGCGCCTTGTCCTCGGCCCACGGCCCAGCCGGATCGATCCAGAAGCAGACATAGGTCGCCAGCGGTTCGATCGCCTCGATCGCGAACGTGAAGCGTCCGGTGCCGTTTATGGCGGTCCTCGCCGCCTGTGCGTCCTGGGTTACCTCAGCGACCAATCGCATCGACTGTGTCAACGTCAACGCATCCGGGATGGCCGCAGCCATCTGAATTCCGTTCATCGTCATATCGAAGACGTCGAAGCTCTTGTCCACGAGGTCCACGACATCGGCGGTGGCGACGGGCGGTATATTCAGGATGTGGTCCTTCAGCTGCGCACTGAAATTCGCCGCGTGTTGCTGTCGATCCGCTTCCTGTTCGACGTCTTCAATGATCATCGCCGCCCTGTCCGCATCGAACGCTGCCTCCCATTGCCGTCGTCGCGGCCGCCTATCGGGTTTCGACGGCGCGATTCAAGATGCCACAAAATACAACATATTAACAATCATTGACAACTAGTTACAAAAAATACCTCACAATCGAAACGCTTCTAGCTTACATGCGGGGATGTTTGCTACTATTTGCAACGGAGTGCTGGAAACGCCCGAGAACCGGGCATTCCCTGGCGAAGGAGGAACGCTTACCCGTGTTGGCCGAACAACGGCAGAGCCTGATCACGGCGATGGTCAATCAGCGGGGATCGCTGTCGATCACGGAGATCCAGCGCAAGCTCAAGGTGTCGCGCGAGACCATCCGCCGCGACCTGCTGCTGCTGGCCGATCGCAACCTGCTGCGCAAGACTCACGGCGGCGCGCTTTCGCTCGAGCGCAGCGAGCCCGAGATCGCCGTCCGCGAGGAGATCAACGCCGACGCCAAGCGCGCGATCGGCCGGCTGGCGGCCAGCCTGGTGCCCGACGGCGCCTCGGTGATTCTCGCCACCAGCAGCACGGTGCAGCGCGTCGCCGATACGCTGCTCGCCCGGCAAGGGCTCACGGTCTTCACCAACAGCATCGCCATTTGCAGCAAACTGGCCGGGCACAACAAGAACCGGGTCTACCTGCTCGGCGGCGAAGTGCAGGCCATCAACGGCGCCACGCTCGGGCGCGACGCCACGGCGATGCTGTCGCACTACTTCGCCGACTTCGCCTTCGTCGGCGCCGGCGCCATCTCGCCGAACGCTTGGGTGATGGACTTCACGCGCGAGGAGGGCGAACTGCACGGACTCATGCTGCAATCGGCCCGCACGGCCGTCGTGGTCGCCGACCACAGCAAGTTCAGCCGCTACGCCCCGGTGCGCGTCGGCAATCTGGAGAAGGTCACCCATCTCGTCACCGACCGGCCGCCCGACCCGCCGATGGCCGCGGCCTTGGCGGCGCTGCCGCTCGAGTTGCTGGTGGCCGACGGCCAGCCGCAGCCCGAGCGGAAATAGGCGGCGAGCGGCCGGCCGCCCGACGCGGGCTAGCCGAAGCGGCTGAACACCTGGCGGTCCTTGTTTTCCTGCATGAGCTTCGTGAACCCCGTGGTGCTCACGAGTCCCAGGCCGCGGGGAATTCCCGTGTTGGGATCGGGCATGATCTGATCGTAGCCGGTGCCCGCCACCTTCTCCCACTTGCCGGCCGGCCGCTTGATTTCGACGTGCGCGACGGTGGCCTTCAGGACGAGCCTGACGATCGGTTCCTTGGGCCGCACCGCATTCGTCAGGCTGGGATGACCGCCCAGCATCTGCCAGCCGTTCTTGAGCGCCCATGCGGTCAATTCGTCCTTATCCATCCTCAGTACTCCTTGTTCCCCTAGAGATCACCGCAGGCTCAGCCTTTGCGCCAGACGGTTGCGAGCCAAGGCTGCCGGTGGCGCGGGAGTCCCGGTGGGCGATAGTAGTGCCGCAGCTCCAGGAAGCCGGCGGCGCTCACGTAGCGGCGCCAAGTGTCGAGATCGAAGAAGCAGCCGTAGCGGTCGCCGTTCAGGCCTTCCTCGTTGCTGCCGTGCGGGTTGGAGCAGAACAGGACGCCCCGCGAGCGCAAGGCGGCCCAGAGTTCGCGCAGGACCCGCGGCAGTTCCCCGCTCGGCACGTGGAACAGGGACGCGTTTGCGAAGATGCCGTCGAAGCGGCTCCCCGGCAAATCCAGCGCGAGAAAATTCTGCTGCAGGACCTCGCAGCCAGAAAAAGCGCGCGCCATCGCCACGAACTCCTGCGATCCGTCCAGGCCCACGGCCTTGTGCCCCAAGGAGCGGAAGTGGCGGAGGTCGCGGCCAGGCCCGCAACCGAGATCGAGGATGGA
>JBGPEQ010000284.1:0-5868 GCA_041482855.1 Dongiaceae bacterium
ATGCACACATCTCGGGACTGCATGACCATCCCGCGTCCTTCGACAAGCTCAGGATGAGGGGAAATCTTGGTGGCACGAAGAAAGAACCTCATCCTGAGCTTGTCGAAGGACGCACGTCGCTGATCCCATTCTCCTGCAAGCCTTTGATACGAATCGCATACTTGTGTGCATACCGTAGCGCTTTCGCGGGCGTGACAACCGAGTCAGCGGCCTGCAACGCGTCAATCCCGCCGTCATGCCATTGCCGTGTCCCGGAGACTGCTGCGGCGGATGACGTCGTGGATGAAGCGCAGCTTCTCCATGACCGGCGGCACCAGGACGAAGGGATAGAAGGCCGCCTGGCCCATGCTGTGGTTGAGGCTGTTGAGCGCGTAGGTGAGCGGCAGCCAGGCCTGGACCAGGACTGCGAACTCGCCCTCTCCATAGGGATCGAAATCGGCCTTCATCGCGAGCGCGGCATCGCGGCCGGCGCTGGGCTGCACGCGCGGGCCGAAGGCGCTGGCGGTCTCCAACGTGTCGACGATGTGCAGGTAGTGCGCCCAGGTCTCCGCCCAGTCCTCCCACGGATGCGTGCCGGCATAGGCGCTGACGAACCGCTGCGGCCAGTCGGGCAACGGGCCGGCGGCGTAGTGCTGCTCCAGGCGGGCGCCGTAGTCCTGGCGCTCGTCGCCGAACAGCGCGCGAAACGGCTCCAGCCAGGCGCCGCCGCGCACCAGCCGCTCCCAATAGTAGTGCCCGATCTCGTGGCGGAAATGGCCGAGGAGCGTGCGGAGGGCTCGGCCATGTCCTGGCGGTGGCGCTCACGCTCGGCGGCGTCGGCCTCGGCGATATTGATGGTGATCAGGCCGCGGCTATGGCCCGTGATGGCCTGCGGACTCTCGCGGAACGCCGGGCCGGAGTCGGCGAGGAAGTCGAAGGTGAGCCCGGCCTGCGGATCGGCGGCCTTGCTCGCCAACGGAAGTCCGAACCGCAGGAGCCCATAGACCAGGCGATGCTTGGCCGCTTCCAGGCGCTGCCAGCGCAGCGGATTCCCCGGCGTATCCAGGTGCGGGATCATCCGATTGATCTGGCAGGCCCGGCAGAACCTCTGCGCGCCAGCGGCGGGCACGAGCCAATTGCAGGCATCGTGGGCGGCGTTGGCGCAGAACCGGAAGGTCTGCTCGGGCACGGCCGATGAGCGCCAGCGCTGGCCGTCCTTCGCCGTGAGGGCCGTCAGCAGCGCCCGCTCGGGCAGATACCCCAAAACACGGTCGCAGCGCTCGCAGCGCGTGTTTTCGAAGTACAAGAGCTGGCCGCAGTGCTGACACTCGAAGAGCTTCATGCGGTCTCGCAAACTGCCGCCGCAGGACGGCGGCATGGGTACCGGAATGATCTAACTGAAAATATCCGGCGGCGACACATTTTCCCTCGGCCGTGGATTATTTTGCGGCATCGCCACATTTCAGTCGCAACCCGTGCCGTGCGACACCACTTGATAGATGCCGGCAAAGTGTCCGGAGCCATCGGCAGCATGGCGACTTCGCGTCGCCCAGGGAGCGAACGACATGGTCGAGCACAGGTTCAGCGTCGGCCAGGTGGTGGCGGCGCGGGCGAGCCTGTTCGGGCTGACGCCGCCCGGCCCCTACGAAATCATGCGCCTGCTGCCGCCCACCGGCACGAGCAACCAGTACCGGCTGAAGTCCCTCAAGAACGGCAACGAATGGGTCGTCCGGGAAGAGGACATCTTCCGCAACGACAACTGACCGGCCCGCCCTGGCCGCGGCGCAGATTCGCGCGCGCCGGCCGGAAGGACGTGCTAATGTGCACCCTCACCTTCAATCGGGAGGGCCGACGACATGGCCAAAGTTGCATATCATACGGCGCCATCCCGCAAGGCCGTCGAGGACGAGAAAACCAAGATCGCGAAGCTGCGCGACCTGCGGCTGGCCGACGATGCCGCCCGCCGCGAGGCCGGCACCTGGGGCGAAATGTCCGTCGGCGAGATCGCGCACGAGCCGACGGGCGAGGTATTCGTGCTGTCCTGGAAGGGACAGAAGGAGCCGGACCTGGCGCGGCTGCACCGAACCCGCCTGCCCGAGCTGTCGATCGCGGAGCATGAGCGGCTGCAGGCGTGGTTTGCGCACCACCGGATGCCCGTGTTCCAGAGATCGCTGGTCGGCTGGAGCTTGAGCCGCGCCGAGGCCAAACGCGTCAAGCAGGCGCGCATCGACGAGCGCAAGGCGGGCGGTTCGCACGTGATCAACGACGAGCCGATGAGCGCCTGACCTCGCACGGTCGCGACAACACAATCGATCGCCGGGGCCGAATTGACTCGACTCCTTCACGGAAACGGCGCGTAGTAATCAACGAACCTCGTCAGACCGTCTCGAGGCGGTGCCGCGCCGGAAAACGAGTGCGGCCATGACCATCTATCATCGTCCGTTCGTCGATCTGGCCGACCATGCCGGCAGAGTCGAAGCAATGGAATGCAGAGACGACGGCGTCGCGCAGACGCGCGCGGACCTGGGCCGGGCGCAGACGTAGCGCCGCCAATAGCGCGACGTTCACGAGGGACCAAAATTTCAGCGACAACCGGGAGGTCGGCCATGGTTGCTGCGAAGGGCGAGTATAAGACCGCGGAAGAGCAATGGGCGGTCGCCGCCGCCGCCAACGGCTATCGCTGTGCAATGTGCGGCACGGTGCCGCCGCATTCGGAACGAGCGATGTTCTTTGCCCGCGATCTCTGCGGCTGGTGCGCCGACGCGATGGACAAGGACGATCGTGCTGCGGCCCGATCGACGTGAAACTGGCGGCAAGCGCCCCGGATTGCGTTAGTTCCCGACGGCGCGACCTTCGCTGCCATCGGATCGGATTGTTCGCAACGAGTAGAATCGGGAGGCAGCGACAATGAACCGGATCCTTCACGTCCGTCAGTTCTTCTCGGACATGCTGTCGGCGGCGGATCTGTGGCTGATCTTCGGCGGTGTCGCTGTCGCGCTGCTGCTTTCCTGGTTGATGTAAGGCCGGGCAGGTCGGGCAGCGCGTCGACGCGCCCGGTCGAACGCGAAATACTTCCCGGTGCGAAATCAAACAAAAGTAAAACTGCAAACGGCGCGGAACCGTCATTTTTGCAAATCCCGTTAAACTCAGTTCCGGCGGATTTTTGCTTTTTGGTGGTATTTGATCGCGGAATCCACCATGTAAGTATTCGCGGCCGGATCCGAACGGGCCGCTCGCTGCAAACCTGCCGAAATCGCAGACCCGCAACGGCTGCGATCGGCGGGCAGCGTCAACAGACAGGAGAGCTTCATGACAATGACATCGAAAACCACCGTGTCGGCGTGGGAGTCGGCCAAGCCCAAGGTGATGTATCTGGTCATCGGCTTGATCGCCGGCCCGATCATCACGAGCATCGCCGGCTGGCAGGTCTTGAGCGGCACGGCGCGCGACCAAATGCGCGCCAGCATCATCGAGCAGCAGGCCACGTTCTGCGCCGCCAGTGCGCACACCGAAATGCCCGACACCAGCAAGCTCGACTATACCGCGCGCAATGACCTGGCCAAGAAGTGGGCCGTCATGCCCGGCACGACGACGGCCGAGTCCGACGTCGCCAATGCCTGCGCCAGAAAGCTGGCGTCCTGACGGCGCGCGGCGGCGATTGATCCCAGCAACCTCAGCGAGGCACCGATTCATGGTCGACAGACCCATAGCGCTCGACGCACACCGCGGCTTGGCGGAGCAGCGGGCGACGGACATCCGCCGCCGTCTCGCCGAGGTCGCGGCCGATCAGGCCACGCTGCGGCAGCGCCGCGGAGAGCTCGAGAAGTTCCTGGTCGCCGCGCCCGCGGCCAGCTGGCGCGAAGCCGCGGAGAAGGCACGCTATCTCATTACCATCCTGGCGCAGACATCGGCCGGGCGCGAACCGCGCCGTCAGAAGATCATCGAGAGCGTGCTCGAGGATTTCAGGCGGCTTGCGGATGAACCGCACGCGGCACCCGCCGAGAACGTCTTGCCCATGCAGTCGGACTGAACCGGGTCTTCCTCGAATCCAAATTCCGAACCTCAGGAGGCACGATGACCGACGCCGATCTGCGCGGCCGAAAGCTTTTGAAGCAAACCGGCAATGTCCAGATGTCGCAGGAGAGCTTCGAAGCGCCGCGCGGTCATCAGTCGTTCCGCTATTTCGTAGGGCTGGCTGAGGGTCCGACCAAATCATTCGACACGCCGCACGCCGCCTGGGACCACTTCCAAAAGCTCACGAACCTCCCGACGAAACGCGACCGCGGCGCGACGACCACTCCCATTTGAACGGCTCCCGGGCCGGGCGATCGCAAAAGCCGAACCGCCGGTCCCCCCATCCCGATTTCCGATCTTTGGCAGGCCGGCGCTTTCGCGTAGACTTCGCGCCATGAGCGAAACCCAGAATCTCTTTGCGGTCCTGCGACAGTCGGCCGACGCCGCCGCCACCGATGCGATCGAGCGGCTGGTGCGGGAGGCTGGGGATCGCGAGCTCAATCGCATCAACGTTCCGGACCTCGCCGCCAAGACGGGGCTCGACGAGGAGCGGCTGATCGCGGCCTTCCTGCATGCGACCCGCCTGGGCCTGTTCGATCTCTCCTGGAACGTGCTGTGCCCGGGCTGCGGCGGCGTCCTCGATGCCGGCGCCACCCTCAAGTCGGTCGCGCCGGGCGAATATGATTGCGCGCTCTGCGCGGCCGGATACGAGCCCACGCTCGACGAGATGGTGGAGGTCACGTTCACCGTGAGCCCGCGCGTGCGCGGGATCGCGGCCCACGATCCCCACAAGCTGCCGTTCTCGGAGTATTGCCGCCAGGTGCTCTGGAGCTCCGGCGTCGACCTGCCGGACGACTACGAGCGGCTGATCGAGGAGATTACGCTCGACTCGCTGGAGCTGCCGACGGGCGAGAAGGCCATCCTCTCGCTGCAGCTGCCGGCAGAGTTTCTCATCGTCTTCGATCCCGTGACGCACGCGACGCACTTTCTCGACGTCAAGGGCGAGCCCACGCGCGAGCGGCAGGCGCTGACGCTCGTGTTCAACAACGTGAAGGCGCCGACGGGCAAGATGGAGCTGCGGCCGGGACCGCTGCGCATCTCCCTGGAGAACCGCGCGGACGTGCGGGTGCTGCCGGCCGTCTGGGTCGCGGGCGACAAGCTTCACGAGTTGCTGGGGCGGCGCAAGCCGTTCCTCACGGCCAAGCGCCTGCTGACCAACCAGACCTTTCGGGACATCTACCGGGCCAATACGCTGGACGTCGATCAGCGGCTGAAGATCACCAGCCTCACTTTCCTGTTCACCGACCTGAAGGGCTCGACCGAGCTCTACGAGCGGGTCGGCGATCTCGCGGCGTTCGACCTGGTGCGCGCGCATTTCCGCGTGCTCCATGAGATCGTCGCCGCCGGAGCCGGCGCCGTCGTGAAGACGATCGGCGACGCGGTCATGGCGACGTTTCCGACGCCCGACCGGGCGGTGGCGGCGGCGCTGCGCATGCGCGAGGCCATGCGCCGGCTCAACGCGGAGCGCGGCGGCGAAGACCTGCTGCTGAAGATCGGCATCCATGAGGGGCCCTGCCTCGCCGTCACCTTGAACGATCGGCAGGACTATTTCGGGCAGACCGTGAACATCGCATCGCGCGTGCAGAACCTGGCCGTGTCGCGCGCGATCTTCGCGACGAAGTCGGTGGTGGAAGATCCGCAATCCTCGAAACTGTTGGAGACCGCCGGCCTGAAGGCGTTGCCCCAGCGCGCGGCACTCGACGGGATCAGCGCCCGCGTCGCCGTGTACGAGATTCCGTGAGGGCGGCAGTCCCGGCAGGAGTACTGGGTCGTGCAGGTGCACAGCAGGTGTCCCCTCTACCGCGAAGAGGGAGC
>JBGPEQ010000285.1:0-5867 GCA_041482855.1 Dongiaceae bacterium
GGGCCGGATAGACCAGCGTTTCGTCCGGCAGCTTCAGCAGCTTGCCGACGATCGATTCGTACTGCGCGCCGGCGTCGCCGTTCTGGAAGTCGGTGCGCCCGGTGCCGCGGATCAGCAGGGTGTCGCCGGTGAAGACACGGTCGGCCATCCGGAAGCTGTAGGAATCGTCGGTATGGCCGGGCGTGTACAGCACATTGAGCGTCAGGTCTTCGATCTCGATAGGGTCGCCCTCGGTCACGCGCATTGAGACAACGTCGACGCGGCTCTGCTCGCCCATCACGGTGATGCAGCGGGTGCGGTCGCGCAGCGCGCCCAGGCCGGTAATGTGATCGGCGTGCAGATGGGTGTCCACCGCCTTCACCAGCTTGAGGTCCAGCTCCTGCAGTAGTTGGATATAGCGGTCGACCTTGTCGAGCACCGGATCGATGATCAGCGCCTCGCCGCCGCGCCGGCTCGCTAGCAGATAGGTGTAGGTGCTGGACACGCTGTCGAAGATCTGGCGGAAGATCATGACCGTCGCCGTCCCCTCTAGCCCTGCTTGGTCGTCGCCGTGAACACGCCGTCCCAGTCGGGCGGCGGCGGCGATAGCTCGAACTCCGCGATCCGCTGCTCATACACATCATAGAGCGCCGCCAGGGAAGGCGCGAGCGGCCGGCAGAGTGAAAGCGCTATGTGGGCCGACGGCCAATCCTGCCGGCGATAGGCGTCGAGCAGAGTGGTATGTACTTCTCTCAGCTGGTGGAACGCCGCGGAGTTTGCGACCTGGGCGTCGCCGATGAGCGTGAAGATGCGTAGCGGCGTGTCGCGGCCCTTGACCCGGACCTGATCGAGCTCGAGGAGCGCGAGGTCGGGCGCCTCCCGCGCCGTGTCCTCGCCGACGACGATGTCGACGCCATAGGCGCGCGAGAGGCCCTCGAGCCGCGAGGCGATATTGGCGCTGTCGCCGATGACCGAATAGTCGAAGCGCTGCTCAGACCCCATGTTGCCGACGCAGGCGCGCCCGCTGTTGAGGCCGATGCCGGCGGCGAGTACGATCGGCTTTCGGCCGGCCGCCGCCTCGGCCTTCAGCGTCTCATTCAGGCGTTCGAGTTCGGTCCGCATCTCCAGCGCCGCGGCCAGGGCCTTGCGGCCGTGACCGGGCACGTCGAGCGGCGCGTTCCAGAAGGCCATGATGCAGTCGCCCATGTATTTGTCGATGAAGCCTCCCGAGTTCTGGATGACGCGCGTCAGCGGCGTGAGGAAGCGATTGACGAGGGTAGTCAGCTCCTGCGGGTCGAGCTGCTCGGCGATGCGGGTGAAGCCGCGGATGTCCGAGAACAGCAGCGTCAGCTCGCGCATCTCGCCGCCGAGCCGCAGGCGGTCCGGATGCCGGCTGACCTCATCTACCAGCACGGGCGACAGATAGCGGCTGAAGACGCCGCGCACGAACCGTTTCTCCCGCTCCGTCCTGAGATATGCCAGGAGCGAGCTGGAAAGATAGACCAGCAGGATCACCAGACAGGGAAAGAGCGGGTCGATCAGATAATCGAGACGCGTGAATCCATACCAGGAGACGGCGATCGCGGCGGCGCCCGCGATAAGCGTGATCAGCAGCGACCAGAGCGCCCCGACAAAGCGGATGGCCAGGATGAGAATGATTCCGAGAACCACGAAGGCCAGCGTTTCCGCGGCCTGGAACCAGTCCGGCCGGTGCAGGAAGTCCTGCGCCAGGATCTGCTCGAGCACCTGGGCGTGAATCTCGACGCCCGGCATGATCGGCGCCAGCGGCGTCGTGCGGATGTCCTTGAGCGCCTCTGCGGTGCTGCCGACAAAGGCGATCATGCCCGCGACCTCCTTGGCGTCGAAATCGGCTTCGAGCACGCGCCAGGCCGGAATGAAGCGCGCGGGCACATGGCCGGTGTCGTGCAGCAGCAGGCGGCCGGTATCGTCGGTCGGCACGATCGCATCGCCAATTCGCACCGCGGTTATGCCCGTGGCCTCGCCAAATCCCGTCTCCTTGTTGGCGCCCGAAGACTTGACCGTATAGGAGCCGGCGCCCTGGGCGACGCGCAGGGCCTCGGCGGCGAAGCTCGGATAGAGCGTGCCGTTCAGCGCCAGCAGCAGCGGCGCCCGCCGCACCGTGTTGTCGGCATCGGCGATGTAGTTCGTCGCGCCGTTGCCGGCGGCGGCGGCCTCGATCGCCGGCAAGGTGGTAACGGCGCCCCGGAAATGCGGAACGAAGAGCAGGGGATCGTCGCCCGCCGCCGCGAATCCGCGCTTCACGACCGGCGTCGGGCTCCGGCCCGCATCGGACAGGGCGAAGGCGGTGACGCTGGGCGTACGGGCCAGGCTTTGGGCCAGCACGGCGTCGGAATCCGGCAGCTGCGCCAGGCTCGTGCGTAGCGCCGCCAGCTCGGGACGGCCCTGCCAGACGCGCGCCAGATTGGCCGGCGAGAATCGATCGGGCTCGGCGAAGATGATGTCGAGCGCCACCGTTGCCGCGCCCTGCTCGCCCAGACGGTCGACGAGGCGCGCCATCAGATCGCGCGGCCATGGCCATTGTCCCAGGCGCTTCAGACTCTCTTCGTCGATGTCGACGATACGAACAGGCAGGTCGGCGCGATATTCGCGCGGCCGCTGGCGCTGGTAGCTGTCGAACACGAGATTGCGCAGCTGATCGACGATCGGAACGTTCTGCAAGCTGATCCAGGCGGCGACCAGCAGCAGCGCTCCGGGAATCAGGACATCGAGCCAGCGTTTCATCGGCCGCGCGTGGAATGCGAATCAGTGGGCAAGTCTGCCGGCCGGCGGCACGGGCGTCCAGCAGCGATCGGGGGCGCTCTGGCCCAGCGGGGCGCGGTTGGCTACGGTGGCGTGTTCACGTCAAGCGAGTTGCTCATGCAAATCTCCGATCCCGTCCCATTGCCGGCGCGAAAAGCGGTCGTGAAGTCGCCCCATGGCATTGTCGCCGCGCAGAGTCGGTTGGCGGCCGCGGTCGGCGCGCGAGTCCTCGCCGCCGGCGGCAACGCCGTCGATGCGGCGGTCGCCACCGGGTTCGCTGCCGGGGTCGTCGAGCCCTGGATGAACGGCCTCGGCGGCGGCGGCTTCATGGTGGTGGCGAAGGCGGACGGCTCGCCGCCGCAGGTCGTCGATTTTTCGATGATCGCGCCGGCGGCGCTCGATCCGGCCGACTATCCGCTCGCTGGCGGCACGGCCCAGGCCCTGTTCGCCTGGCCGGCGGTGAAGGAGGATCGCAACCTCAAGGGCCATCACTCGATCGCCGTGCCCGGCCAGGTCGAGGGCATGCGGCTGGCGCTCGAGCGGTTCGGCAGCATCGGCTGGCGGCAGGCGCTGGAGCCGGCCATCGCCCTGGCCGAGCGCGGCCTGCCGCTGGACTGGTACACGACCCTCAACATCACGGTGGCGGGGCGCGAACTGGCGGAGTTCCCGGCCACCCGCGCGATCTATCTGCCCGGCGGCCTGCCGCCGGTGCCGCCGGTGGAAGGGGCGGGCTATCTGCCGCTCGGCAACCTGGCGCGGACGCTGCGCCGCCTGGCCGAGGCCGGCGCCCGCGACTTCTACGAAGGCGAGGTCGCGGCCGCGCTCTTGCGGGAGCTGGGGAGGGGCGGCAGCCGGGTGTCCGCTACCGACCTGCGCAACTATCGCGCCACTGTCCTGCCGGCGCTCGAGATTCCCTACCGCGGCGCGAGCGTGGCGGCCGTGCCGGGCCTGAGTGCCGGCCCGACTCTGGCGGATGTGCTGGGACGCCTGACGGTTTCGCTTGCTGACAGCAAGCTCGCGGCTGGGCCCAGTCCGGCGGCCTACGCGGCCTATGCCGAAGCCTTCGAGCGCGCCTACGCGGCCCGGCTCGAACGCCTGGGCGAGGGCGCACCGGCGCCGTCCTGCACCACCCATCTCAGCGTGGTCGATCGCCAAGGCAACATGGCCGCGCTGACGCAGACGCTGCTCTCGCGCTTCGGTTCCAAGGTGGTGCTGCCGGAGACCGGCATCCTCATGAACAACGGCATTCTCTGGTTCGATCCGCGGCCGGGCCGGCCCAACTCGATCGCGCCGGGCCGGCGGCCGCTCTCCAATATGTGCCCGGCGATCGTGCGCCGCGGCGGCGAACCGTGGTTCGCGCTCGGCGCCTCCGGCGGCCGGCGGATCATGCCGGCGGTGGCGCAGGTGCTGTCGTTCCTGGTCGACTACGGCATGACGCTCGAAGAGGCGTTCCACCAGCCGCGCCTCGATGTCAGCGGCGAGGGCCGCGCCATCCTGGATGACCGGCTGCCGCTTGAGGTGGAACGTGCCGTGGCTGCGCTCATGCCGGTCAGCCGCGAGCCCACCTCGGTCTACCCCGTGCAGTTCGCCTGTCCCAGCGCGGTGCTGCGCGATTCCGCCACGGGCCTGCACCATGGCATGGGCGAGATCGCCTCGCCCTGGGCGGGTGCGGTCGCCGAAACGGGTTGACCGCGGCTTGGCCTCCGGGCCATTCAATAGACGGGGAAGTCGGGGACTAGGCGACGATGGCGAAACCAGGGGCGAAGGCGAAGGGCAAGAAGGCAACAACGCGGGCGCGGCCGAAGGGCGGAAAGAAAGCCGCGGCGAAGTCGCCCCCAAAGAGGACGGTTGCGGCAAAGAAGAAGGCGGCGCCGAAAAAGCCGATCGTCAAGAAGGCCGTCCCGAAGAAGGTCGTGAAGACGACCACGCCGAAACCAAAGGTGGCGGCCAAACCTTCGAAGCCCGCGAAATCGACCGGCAAGAGCATTCTGCTCTATCCCGAGGCCGCCTTCGGTCCGGCGCTCAACTGCGTGGGTATCGCGCAGCAGCTGAAGTCCATGGGTCACAACCCGGTCTTCGTCTGCGACCGCGGCTTCAAGGGCGTGTTCGAGAAATACGGCTTCGAGGAACACCTGGTCGACATGTCCGGCGGCATGTCCGACGAGGAGATCGCGAATTTCTGGGCCAGCTTCATCGCCGGCCATCTCCCGCATTTCCGCCTGTCGCCGATAGAGCAGCTGTCCACCTACGTCATCCCCGTGTGGGAGGCGATCGTCGACAGCGCCATCATCTCCCATGAAGGGTTGACCCAGCACCTCAAGCGCATCAAGCCGGACGTGGTCTGCGTCGACAACGTCATCCTGTTCCCGGCCATCAAGAAATACGGCAAGCCCTGGATCCGCATCATCTCCTGCTCGGAGAACGAGGTGCCCGATCCCGACATCCCCCCGCACCTCTCCGGCTGCAGCGAGGGCGATCATGCCGGCTACAAGGCGTTCGAAGACCGCTTCCTCGCGCTGGTGAAGCCGACCCACGACCGCTTCAACGAGTTCCTGAAGAAGGTCGGACACCCGCCCTATCCGCTCGGCGAGTTTTTCGAGACCTCGCCCCATATGAACCTGCTGCTCTATCCGCGCCAGCTGCAGTTCAACCGCCGCAATCCGCTCGATCCCGCGCGCTTCCAGTATCTCGAAGGCTGCGTGCGCGCCGAGGGCACTTATACCGTGCCGGCCTTTAGCGAGCAGGGCGACAAGCCGCTGGTCTATGTCAGCTTCGGCAGCCTGGGCGCGGCCGACGTCAATCTCTACAAGCGCATGATCAAACTGTTCGGCACGCTGCCCTACCGCTTCCTGATGAACGTCGGCGACCATATCGATCGCTACGGCGACGTGCCCGGCAACGTCCATCTGGACAAGTGGTATCCGCAGCCGGCGGTGCTGCCCCATGTGGATCTCTTCATCCACCATGGCGGCAACAACAGCTTCAACGAGGCGCTCTATTTCGGGAAACCCGCGATCATCATGCCCTATTGCTGGGACGGCCTCGACAACGCCACCCGCATCGACGACACCGGCTACGGCGCCAAGCTGCCGCGCTACACCTGGACC
>JBGPEQ010000286.1:0-5831 GCA_041482855.1 Dongiaceae bacterium
CCATGCGCTCGGCGTTCCCGGCCGTGCGGTTCCAGATCATGACGTGGGCGATAGGACGCACGGCGGAGTGGGCGCGGGCGAGATAGGGCGCCAGCGCGCCGGCGCCGACCATCAGCAGCGAGCGAGCATCTTTGCGGGCGAGATAGCTGGCGGCCAGGGCCGAATTGGCGGCCGTCTTCCACAGCGTGATGGCGGCGCCGTCGATGGCGGCGAGCGGCAGGCCATTGGCGCCGTCGAAGAGGACGTAGAGTCCCTGCACGGAGGCGAGGCCCTTGGCCTCGTTGCCGGCGAAGACGCTGACCAGCTTGACGCCCATATGGCGGTCGAACTGCCAGGCCGGCAGCAGCAGCCAGTCGTTGCGGCGGCCGTCGGCCAGGGGCTGGCTCAGATGGATGGCGCGCGCCTCGTCGACGCCGCGCCGGGACAGCTCGCGCAGGGCCTCGACCAGGGGCGGGAATTCCAGCTTGGCGTTCAGTTCGGCGGCGGAGATGAAGCGCATGGCAATCCCGGTGAGATGTCGTCGTTGGCAGCCGTCGCGCGGCCACTTATGATCGGGCCGTGAAGGCGATCCTATCGATAGTGGCGGCGGTCGCGCTATGGGCGTCGGCGGCGGCTGCCCAGGATGAACCCGCGGCGGAGCGCTGCGGCACACTGCCGCCGGCGGTGGCGAAGACGCGCGAGGCCATCCGCGCGGCCGCGGCGGCGCGCGACTACGGGGCGCTGGCGAAGCTCACTGCTCCCGGCGAGTTCACCTACAGCTTCGGCGACGAGGGCGGCGATCCCGTGAAATACTGGAAGTCCGCCGACGCCGAAGGGACGGACATCCGCGCCACCATCGTGGCCCTGCTCGACATGAGCTGCGCGGTCGTCGAGGAGGAAGAGTCGAAGGAATATGTCTGGCCGGCGGCCTCCGAGATCGCCTATGGCGATCTGACGGCGGAGGAGAAGGCGGCGCTCGAGAAGCTCTATCCCGGCAAGGTCGAGGACCAGTATGTCGAGGGGATGAGCACCGGCTATTACGCCAGCTGGCGCCTCTATATCGACGAAGAAGGGCACTGGACGAGCTTCGTGGCGGGGGATTGAGCGTCAGGTCACTGCGTTCGGCAGCTCGGCCTTTCGTTTCGCGATGAATTCCAGCAGCGCCTCGTCGATTGCCGCGTCGAGCGGCGGCGGCTCGTATTGGGCGAGCAGGCGCTGGGCGGCTTCGGTGGCGCGCTGGTTGGCGTCCTTGGCGCCTTCGGCTTCCCACTGCTCGTAGCTGTTGTTGTCGGCGATCTGCGACGTGTAGAACGCGGTCTTGAAGTTGCGCTGGGTGTGGGCGCAGCCGAGATAGTGGCCGCCGGGGCCGACCTCGCGCACGGCTTCCATGGCGCGGCTCTCCTCCGACAAGTCGAGGCCCTTGGCGAACTGCTGGAGCATGGCGATCTGGTCGGCATCGAGCATGAACTTGCCGTAGCCGGCGGCCAGGCCCGCCTCCAGCCAGCCGGCGGAATGCAGAACGAAGTTGGTGCCGGCGAGCAATGTCGGGATCATGGTGGCCATCGACTCGTAGGCGGCTTGCGCGTCGGCGATCTTGGAACCGTTGAGCATGCCGCCGGCGCGCACGGGGACACCGTATTTGCGCGCGAGCTGCGTGGCGACATAGATCATCTGCGCCGGCTCGGGCGTGCCCATCATGGGGGCGCCCGACTGCATGGAGACCGTGGTGGCGAAGATGCCGTAGACCATGGGCGCGCCGGGCCGCACCAGCTGGCCGTAGGCGATGCCCGCGAGCACCTCGGCGTTGAGCTGGGCGATGGCGCCGGCGGTGGAGGCGGGGGCCATGGCGCCGGCCATGATGAAGGGCGTCACCAGCACGGCCTGGTTGTTGCGGGCGTAGACCGAGAGCGCGCTCAGCATGGTGCCGTCCCACACCATCGGCGAGTTGCAGTTCACGACCGAGGTTAGGACAGTTTTCTCACCGACGAAGGCGTCGCCGAAGAGGAGCTTGGCGAGCTTCACCGTGTCCTCGGCACGCTCGGGCGCGGTGACGATGCCCATGAAGGGCTTGTCGGAATATTTGATGTGGGAATAGACGATGTCGAGGTGGCGCTTCGGCACGGGCACGTCGACGGGCTCGCAGATGACGCCGCCGGAATGGTGCAGCTCCGGCGTCAGGTAGGTGAGCTTCACGAAGTTCTGCAGGTCCTCGAGCGTGCCGTAGCGGCGCTTGTTCTCGAAGTCGCGCACGAACGGCGAGCCGTAGGTGGGCGCCAGCACGGTGTTGCGGCCGCCGATGACGACGTTGCGATCGGGATTGCGGGCGTGCTGGGTGTACTCGCGCGGCGCGGTCTTGATGGTCTCCAGGATGAGGCCGCGGGGGAAGCGGACGCGCTGGCCGTCGATGTGGGCGCCGGCCTCGCGCCAGAGCTTGAGCGCGGGCTCGTAGCGGAAATCGATGCCGATCTCCTCGAGGATGGTCATGGATTCCTCGTGGACGATCTCGAGGCCCTCGGCGTTCAGCAGCTCGTAGAGCGGGATCTCCCGGGTGATGTATTTCTTCTGGACGATGGGTGCGGCGGCACGCTCGGCGCGGCGGCCGGCCTGGCCGCCCCGGCGGTGTCTCGCGATCTCGGACATTTCCTGCTCCCAACTCGATTGCCGGTGAGCGTAGGACCGGCGCGGCCGGCGGGTCAATCGAAGGGGCGACCGCGTCTCCGCCGGTGGCGACGCCTGCGGGCGAGTCGGAACAATGGGGCAACCATCGATCGACGCCGATTGTGGCCCGCGGTGACGGCCGTCACTGAGGTCCGAGGCGATCATCGCTACTCTGGGCGGTGGCGGACAAGTCCGCCGATCGGGAGATTGCCGATGACCAGGCCAGAATGGACGACGCCAGAATGGACGGCGGCCGAGCAGGGTCTGCGGTCGTGGCGCATCGCCCGCTGTTCGCTCGCGATCGTGCTGGTCGCGCTCGGCATTCTCGGCGGCATCGGCCTGGGCATCCCCATCGGACGCGAGCAGCGGGCGCGGATCGACGCCCAGCCGGTCAGCCTCGAAGACCCGCAGGGCTGGCGCCCGGCAGGCGACCGGAGCGACGGCATGGCGCTGCGGCTGTTGCCGCCGGCGCGTCGCGACAGCGCTGATCCGCGGGCAAGCATCGAGCTCTAGCCGGCTCGTCCCGAATCCGTTCAGGGCTGGCGCAGGACCTGGCCGCGGATCTCGCCGTCCGCGTGGGCGGCGGTATGCAGGTTGATGTACCACTTGCCGGCCAGGAGCTGTTCGGCCTGCTCGGCGCTCAGAGGAGCGCTGCCGCGGAACGGGCTCACGAAGCCGTTGCCGCCGAGATCGACCTGCACGCCGGCCTTGGCATATTTGCTGGCCGGCCCGTGGAAATGGGCGGCCGTCGGGGCGCCGGAGAGGCCGGACCAATAGACGTCCCAGGTGACCACGCCCGTGTCCTTGTCGAACCACACGGTGGCGGTGGCCGTGCCGCCGCTTTCGACCGGCGGGATCTCCTTCTTGGCGTCGAGGTTGGCGGAGAGGCGCACGCGCTCGGCATGGGCGGGGGAGGAGAAAGCGATCAGCAGGATGGCGGCGAGGGCGACGGAAATTCTGTGGAACATGGGTCTCTCCAGGATTCGAGTCGGGGCAGGTGGCCCCGAACGGAATGAACAGCGGCAGCAGGACAACGTTCCCCGAAATCGCGCGCCGACCACAAGGGCACGGTTGGATCAGTACGGACGATCGCGCAGGCCGAGGCGGTAGAAGAGGCGGGAGAACAGCACTTCGCCGACGAAGAAGAGGGCGACCAGCAGGGCGATGTCCGCCACGGTCAGGGGCAGGGCCGCGCGGCAGGCGAGCAGCGGCAGGAGGGATTCGGGGACCTGATCGAGGCCGGTCGCCTGGCTGCTCGGCTTCAGGCCGAAGCGGCGCTTGACGAAGCTGGAGAGGAGGTCGCCCGCCATGGCCGCTGCGCCCACCAGGGCGCCGATCCGCCAATCGGGACCGACGAGCGCCCCGGCCGCTGCCGTCGCGAGCAGCGCAAGGACGATGCCGCGCAGCGTTTTCGAGGCGCCGAACAAGGGGCGTCCATCGAGGAACGTCAGGCCGCCATCGAGCGGCCAAGCCAGGCGATCGCCCAAGGCCCGCTTCCCGAGCAGCGGCGCGGTGTTGGCGACCGCCAGCAGGACCAGGAGCTGCAGATCGAGCAGCGGATGCACGGGCGAACCTCGCCTCGACGTTCTTCACGCAGCCGCCATCTTTGCCGACAGATGGCGAGGTGCGCCAGGGCCGTTGGTGGGTCGCTCGGATTGCGGGTGCGGCGCGGCTGCGGACGAAGGAAGGTCCGTGGTCCCCTTTGCCGGGGCGGCGACCAACGTGGGCATTGTCGCTGGGCATGGGGTGGATCGCTCGGATTGCGGGATTGTAGGGGCGACCGGCAGGTCGCCCGCGCGGTGGTGCGTGCTCGTCGTCGGCCGAGCGGGGGGAGAGACGGGCGACCGGCCGGTCGCCCCTACGCAGGGTGTGTATTGCTCGGATTGCGGGTTGGCCTTCGCCAGGCGGGCGAGGGTGTGGAGGGTGCGGCCGTGGCGGGCGGCGGCGGAGCGGAGGTCGATGATCTCGGCGCTGCGGGCGCCGTGGATCAGGCGGTTGGCGCGGACGCGGGCGAGGCCGGATTCGGTGCGGGCGCCCGTGCTCTTGCCGCCGTGCATGCGGCAGCGGCCGTTGGCCATGGCGGGCTGGCGGCAGGGGCAGGCGGCGCGGGTCTGGGCGCCGCAGCGCGGTGCCGCGAGGAAATCGCCGGAGGGGTTGCCGTGGCGGAGCTTGCCCCGCCTTCGCGCCGAAGGGCGCTTCGGCGGGCAAGCCCGCTGGGTCGGGGCGGGAGTCGGGGTGTGGGGGCCGGTTCCGTTGGTCACCGGGTCACGTCCGGTGATGGTGTGGCCGTTGGTGTGGCCGTTGCTGTAGCGGCCGCGGAGGGCCTGGAGCTGCTGGAGCGCCTTGGCGGCGGCGCGGGCGCCGCCCTTCGGGCCGCCGCCGTTCGGGTCGTCATGCGGGCCGTCATCCAGGCCGTCACCATCGCCGAGGAGGGCGGCGGCGACTTCGGCAGCGGCGGCGAGATCATCGGCGGCGGCCCCGAGACCGGCGGCGGTGGCGGCGCTGCCCTTGCGGAAGCCCTCCCAGCCGCGCAGCTTCGCGAGGCTGACGAGGCCGACGCGGTAGCGCTCGCTGAGGCGGGCGGCGGCGACGGCCAGGCGCACGGCCTCGCGGCTGCCGCGCTCCTGGTCCTCAGGGAGGCGGTCATCGGCCACCAGGGCCAGCCAGCGATCGACCTTGGTGGAGAGCTTGATCATGGTGGCGTGGCCGGCGACCAGCTCATGGCCGAGCAGGGCGCTGAGCATGTGGGGCGCCAGCGCATCGTTCTCGGCCGCCTGCATGGCCGCGCGCAGGCCGAGCCCGTCGCCGAGCGGCGCCAGCTCGGCAATCGCGCGCTGGGCGAGTTCCATCGTATCCATGGCGGGAATCCTCCTTATATTGGACACTTAGCGAGTGGTTGTTCGTGATTTGTTCAAATGCAAGATACAGAACGTACAGCGAACTGTCAAGAATCTGCTTCGCATCGTCTTGCAGGGCCGATCGGGATTGCGGGGTAGGCCCGACTCCGACAGCGTCGGGCTCTGCTAGTACCTCTGCACAGTGATTTTGACTGGTTGAATTGAGCGTGTCTCGAGCCATCCGCCGTAGGGGCGAGCGGCGCTCGCCCGCGTTCGTACCGGACTCCGGCGACGGCGCTTGTGGCAACAAGGGCGAGCGCCGCTCGCCCCTACAAACGATCTGCCAATAACGACGGA
>JBGPEQ010000287.1:0-5827 GCA_041482855.1 Dongiaceae bacterium
CATGACCTTGCCGATCGACCGCTCGTCCTCGCTGCGGATGTCGAGAACGAGGCGGCTCTCCTCGATGCTGAGATGCAGGCTGTAGGGTCCGCTGTCGGCACCGGCCGGCGCAAAGCTGTTCTCTTCGATCAGGTCGAAGATGGCGATCGCCCGCTCATGCTCGATCTCGGCACTGCGGCGAACGACCGTGCGCTCGTCGAGCGACACCTTGGCGATGCGCCGGTTGTTGTCCGCTCCCAAATCGGTCAAAGCCAAGCCCCCGTGGCGGCGGGCGCCGTCACGCCCGTGCAGTCAACATAACGCAATCCGGGGAAATGTCAGCGCGCCGGCCGGCGGCCGTGCCGGGCGGTCACTGCGCTCCGGTCATCGCCGATGGCTGTCGGCCGCATCGTCGGGATGACGAGGCCGCCAGCGGGTTGGCCAGGCATCGCTGAAATCCTCGAGATAGCAGCGCAATTCCGTGATCTCGAGGCGGACAAGCGCGCCGCCGGCGAAGACCAGCGATACGGCGCCGGGTTCCGCCTGGATGGTCAAGAGCTCCAGGATGCGTTCGCGATCGCGCAGATCGATGCCCTTCGTGCGAGCGGCGGTGACGTTCTCGAAACGTAGCCCGCTGTGGACGCGTTCGTAGGCCGGCCCCTTGTCGCCGGCCTCCAGGAAGGCTGCATCCGCCCGCTGCCGGCCGCCATCGCGGGCGGCCAGTTTGGCGGCGTCGAGCCGGTCCCAGCGGAAGCGGTTGAGCGCCAGCACGAAGCGCCGTTCGGCCGGCAGGAAGGCAATCTCCCCGATCGGCGCCAGGGCATCTTGCGTACAGGCGGCGATCACCGCGAGATCATCGGCATCGCAGGCGCTGAGCTTGAGACGCTCGTCCGCCATCACTTCAACCGCTCGATCTCGGCGCCGCAGACGCTGAGCTTCTCGACCAGCCGTTCATAGCCGCGATCGAGGTGATAGACGCGATTGAGGATGGTATCGCCATCGGCCGCGAGGCCCGCCAGCACCAGGGAGACGGAGGCGCGCAGGTCGGTCGCCATCACGGGCGCGCCGGTCAGGCGCTTGACGCCGCGCACCATGGCCGAGGCGCCGTGGACGTTAATGCTGGCACCCATGCGGCACAGTTCCGGCACATGCATGAAGCGGTTCTCGAAGATCGTTTCCGTTATCATCGCCGCCCCGCTTGCCGCCGTCATCAACGCCATGAACTGGGCCTGCAGATCGGTGGGGAAGCCTGGGAACGGTTCGGTCATTACATCGACGCCGGTGAGTTGGCCGTTGATTCGACCGACGCGCAGGCCGCGTGCCGTAGGCGCGACGGCCACCCGCGCCTGCGTCAGGGTCTGGGTGACGGCTTCAAGCTGATCGAGGCGCGCGCCGATCAGTTCGATGTCGCCATCGGTGATGGCGGCCGCCATGGCGTAGGTGCCGGTCTCGATCCGGTCGGGGATGACGGCGTGCTCGGCGCCATGCAGCCGCGCGACGCCGCGGATATGGAGGGTGTCGGTGCCGATGCCGCCGATGTCGGCGCCCATGGCCGTAAGGCAATGAGCGAGATCGACGACTTCCGGTTCGCGCGCGGCATTGACGATTTCCGTTTCGCCGCGCGCCAGCGCCGCCGCCATCATGAGATTCTCGGTGGCACCGACGGAGACGTTGGGAAACACGACGCGGCCGCCGACCAGGCCGTTCGGCGCCTTGGCAAAGACATAGCCGTCATGCAGTTCGATCTCGGCGCCCAGCTGAGCGAGTCCCTTGAGGTGGAGATCGACCGGGCGCGTGCCGATGGCGCAGCCGCCAGGCAGCGAGACCTTGGCCTCGCCGCAACGGGCCACCAGCGGCCCCAGTACCAGGACCGAGGCGCGCATCTTGCGCACGAGATCGTAGGGTGCGGTGGTATCGGCGATGCTGGAGGCCTGGAGTTGCATCGCGCGAGGGGCCCACGCCGCGCCGGCGGCCGGCTCCCCGACCGAAATGGTCGCGCCCAACTGGATCAGCAGGCTGGTCATGGTCGCGATATCCACGAGATCCGGCACATTGGTGAGGCGCAACGGCTCCGGCGTCAGCAGCGCCGCCGCCATCAGCGGCAGGGCTGCATTCTTGGCGCCGCTGATCTGGATCTCGCCATGCAGCCGGCGGCCGCCGCGAATGCGTATCCTGTCCATTCGGTGTGCCTGTTATCGGGGATGTCCGGGCAGCATAGGAATAACATTGGATCCGGTTGGCACAACAGCGGGCCTCACGACGAGGACTATCGGCATCGAGTGTGGCTTTCCTGCGACATCGTCATTCGACTCGGATTCGGCTTCTCACCGCGCAACTCCAGCGGTTTCTACTGTAACCGCGCGGCCGTCTCAAGGCGCGGTTGACCGGCTAGTCCGTGTCCCCGCCGCCGGCGCGGTCGTCGCTGGCAGTCGTCGGCGCCGGCGGAGCGTCCGCTCGCGCCCTCTCCTGGGTCTTGCGCTTCCGCAGGTTTTCGCGCAATGCCGCCGCCAGACGCCGCCGTTGTTGCTCTGCTGCCCGCTGCCCCGTCGCCGTCAGAGTCGGCTTGCGATCACGCTCGTCGGACATATCCTCGACTCGTGTGGCTTGAGTAGGCGAGAACAGTAGTGTCGCAGCCCCGCTTTGTCATCGCCCCCGGTTCACCCCAAATGAAAAAAACGCCCACACCCCGACGGGTGTGGGCTAACCGATGATTAGGGTGAATCTGCTAGACCGGCGGGCTTGCCTTGGCGGTTGGCGCTATGGCATGGTGCCTCGCTTTTCACGCGAATATACACAGCGGAGCCGCCGTAGCTCAGTGGTAGAGCGCGCCCTTGGTAAGGGCGAGGTCGGCAGTTCAATCCTGCCCGGCGGCACCATTTCCCGCTCCCCCGACACCCGGGGCGGACGCCGGATCGACGATCCGCCATAGGCGATAGCCGAGATCGGTCTTGCGGGTAGGCGTAGCTCGCAGGCAATCGAGCGCAACGTCGCAAACCGCGCCATCCGACAAGGTCAGGCTGACGACCAGCACCGCGTGCCCCCGCCAGCGGTCGGCCTGCCGCGCGACACATAGCCACAACCGCATCGCCGACTTCGGCCAGCCCTGCGCCGCCAGGCGCTGATGGCACCACAGCGCCTTGTCTTCGCAATCGCCGCCGGCATCGATGGCCCAATAGTCGGCACGGCCATGGCGCTCTTCATCGCTCTGGTAGCCGGCCTCCAGCATGCGACGATGAACGGCGACCAGTTCGGCCGCGCGATTGGCATCAAACCAGCCAGGCGGCGTCGGCCGAACCGGTCCGCCAGCCAGTTCATCGGGACAGCGGCGGAGGAAGTCGGCCAGACCCGCCGCCAGGCCCGGTTCAAGCCAGGTCGATGGCCAGGTCGATGGTTTCGAGGTCATAGGGCTGAATTCCGTTCTCGTGACGAATGATGGCAGCGATGAGGGCGCGCAACGTCGTAGCGTTGCGCAGGTCGAGTTGGGTGCGCGAATCCGCACCCATCGCCTTGCTCACAGCCGCGACATAGCCGGCGGTATCATTCTCGCCGGCGGGGGCCCAGCGGCCGATGATCTGGGCGATGGATTTCAGGCCAAGCAGCCTCTGATAGTTGCGCAGGATCGCCGCCATGGCGCGGATGCCCCACAGCGGCGTCTCGAACACGAAGAATGCGGGGTCGGACTGGAGCGGCGCCAAGCCCTTCCAGCGGTCGCTGCTCTTGCGAATATTGCCGGGATTGCGATTGCGGATGCCCCGTGGAAGGCGGTTCGCTATGCTGCCGCCGTGGGGAGTCTCACGAGTCGCAGTTTCATTGACATTTACAATCATTGATTGTATTTCTCCTCTCGCCTATGGTTCGAAAGTTCGCTCTTTTTTTGGGGCTGCTTTGCGTGCTGGCCACCCATGCGTCGCTGGCGGCCGAGAATGGCGCGCCCCTGTTCGCGCTGCCGCCTCTGCCGGAGACGGATTATCCGGGCCGTCCGACCGACCTCATCTATGTGCTGGTCGGCTTTCCCGATGGGTCGGCGGCGCTTCAGGCGTCGGTCAGTCCGGCGGACGTGGCAAAGGACGTGGAAGTGACGCCCACGCAACGATGGTTGATTCGAATCGATGCCGCCGGACAAGCGGGGCATTGGACGCGCCAGCCGGCGCTGACCTTTGACGACGCCGAGCCGGCGCTGGGTCTCAACGATGGCGGCATCGTGTTCCGGTGGGGCGATCGGGGGTTCGTCTATCTGGCGAAAGTCGACCGCAGCGGAATGCTCCTGTGGGAACGGGACTTTCAATCGGGAATCTACGGCAACCTACCGCGACCCATCGCGTTGGCCGATGGTTTCGCCGTCCTGGAGGAAGACGTGGGATCCTGTCTGCTGCGCCGGCTCGATGAGAACGGCATCGAGCGTTGGCATGTCAAGATGCCGATCCCCATTGAACAGACGAAATATTTGTTGGGCTCCGGGCCGATCATGGTCGCTCCGAAGGCAGACGGCGGATTCATCGTGCTCTGCGACTGGCCCAACTATGCGGCCGAGCGTTCCGAAGGCTGGCTCTCCGACATCGATCCCCAGGGACAGATGCGCTGGCAGCGGCCGCTACGAGCGTTCGCCGCGACCGGGCTGGCGCTTCGCGATGGTACGCTTGCGGTGCTTGGCCTCCTTCACCGGATACCCGATGATCCCACCAATCCCTATCAGGAGGCGCCGACGCTGATGCGATTTGACGGCACGGACGGCAGGATGCTACGGGCGGATTCCAATGTTTTCCCGAGCGACATCGAGATGCCCTGGGATTCCGATCGCCCTGGCGGGCTCGTCGCCCTTCCCGATGGCGAACTGCTCGCGGTCGCCGAACTTGACAGTATCCAATCCACCGGCCCGTTTGGTCTGTTTGCGGCCCGTATCGGCCGGGAAAATGGCCTCTTGTGGCTGCGTCCACTCAGCGGCAAGACGCCAGAACCGGGCTGGGCGCGCATCGGAGGGACCGCCGTTCTCGCGAATCGGCAAGTACTGTACGCCGTCAACAGCTACGACAAAGCCGCCGAGGTCGCAAACGCGACGCTGCGGGTACTCCCCCTCGACTGATGGCCTGGCGATCTACTCGAATACCGATAGGCGATACTCGTCATTGGGGCTCAAGTGGCGATCGGTGCCACCTTTCACTTTGGGTTTGCCCTTGGCCTGGCGTATCTCGGCAGCAATTGCTGCCCGCAGGGCATCGGAACGGCCAGCGTTGAGAAGCAGCATGATCGCGTCGCGGGTCCTCGATCCCGCGGTGCCGTCCGGATCGACTTTGTCCGGTACGCTAAGATCGTCCGGGTTGGTTCGCGCGGCGACAAGATCCTGGCGGTACCCACGCAGCGCTGCCGTGATAGCGTTTTGTACAGCCTGGGTGCCCTCTCTGCCCCAACGATAGCGGGTATCGAATAGAAGGCCTGCGAGCTTGGGATCGCCGATAGCGCCTGGGGTCGACGGCTTGGCGATTTCGTTGATGTCGAGCTTGTCCATCTGCGTATCCGCGTACCACTTCATGAGCGCTATTCGCTGCTGGTCGTTCAACTCCCCTGGTTTGAAGAACTTGCTGCCCATCGCGCTGCGGACCTCGGGATTTTCCTTGTAGAAGGCATCTTGATAGGCGCGCAGAGTATCCTGGCGAATCCCCGCAACCGGGTACCGATCAGGTGCGTTTTTCGCATCGCTCTTGTCGGGTTTGTGTCCGCCTTCGAAGTCGAACAGGTAGTCCATGATCGTACGCATGGTCGGCGTCAGCCCGCCGCGACTCTCGAGAGCGTTGCGGAACGCCTGCCGATCCGCCTCATTCACATTCCGGCCCGGTCCCATCGGCGCATAGGG
>JBGPEQ010000288.1:0-5816 GCA_041482855.1 Dongiaceae bacterium
GCCCGATATCGCGGACTGGAGCAAGATGAAGTACAAGCGGTTCGTCGATGCGATCGGCGGCTGGGCCGTGCTGCAGAACATCCTGGCGGCCCTTGCCGCGGTCGCGCGCAAGCACGGCGTCTCCGTCGCCAATGTGGCGACGCGCTGGGTGCTGGAGCAGCCGGCGGTCGCCGCGATCATTGTCGGCGC
This sequence comes from Dongiaceae bacterium, assembly GCA_041482855.1. Classification (GTDB taxonomy): domain Bacteria; phylum Pseudomonadota; class Alphaproteobacteria; order Dongiales; family Dongiaceae; genus JBGPEQ01. Next base: position 190 of record JBGPEQ010000288.1, read on the forward strand.
CCGCCTCGGCGAGCGCGAGCACCGCGCCGATAACCTGCGCGTCTTCTCCTTCGCCTTGGACGACGATGATCGCGCGGCGATAGACCGGGCGCTCGCCACGACGGCGCGAATTCCCGGCGACTGCGGCGACGAATATCGCCGGCCGCCCTTCCTGACGGCGTCGGGCGATCTCAGCCACCACCTGAGCGAAGTGCCGAAATTTTACAAGGCGACGCCCGTCGCCGGCCGATCCGACCGCCTGCGCATCGATTCGGGCAGCGTATGGGAGCCGGTGTGCGGCTACAGCCGCGCCGTCCGCACCGGCAATCGCATCCTCGTCAGCGGCACCACGGCTACGCTCGGCGCCGGCGAAGTGGTCTGCAAGGGCGACGTCCAGGGTCAGACCGTCTACGCCCTCGACAAGATCGCCGCCAGCATCGCCGCCCTCGGCGGCACGCTCGCGGACGTCGTGCGCACCCGCATCTATCTGAAGGACGCCAATCAATGGGAGGCCGCGTCGCGCGTCCACGGCCGCTATTTCAGCCAGGTGCGGCCGGCCAACACGCTGATCGAAGTCTCGAACCTGGTCGGCGACTACGAGGTCGAGATCGAGGCCGAGGCTGAACTGGCTTAGGGCCGTGTCCCCGTCGATCGCTTGCCGGAGACCTGGAGCGGCAACCTGCGTCCTTCGACAAGCTCAGGATGAGGTGCTTTCTTTGTGCCACCAAGACTTCCCCTCATCCTGAACTTGTCGAAGGACGCGGGATCGTTCTGCAGGGAGGGGCGCGCATGACGATCGTCATCGGCATCGATCAGGGCACGACCAACACCAAGGCCGTTGCCGTCGACGGCGCGGGCCGGTTGCTGCACACGGCGGCGCGCCCGATCGCCACGCGGGCGCCGCAACCCGGCTGGGTCGAGCAGGACCCCAAACAGATGCTGAGCAATGTCGTGGATTGCGTCCGCGACGTGCTGGCGGCGGCCGGTGAAACCGCCATCGCGGGCCTCGGCATCGCCAATCAAACCGAGACCCTCGTCGTCTGGGACCGGCATACGGGCGAGCCCGTCATGCCCGCCATCGTCTGGCAATGCCGCCGCGGCGACGAGGAGATTCGCGAGCTGCGCAACGATCGCACGGTTGCGTTGATTCGCAGCAAGACCGGCCTCGACCTCGACCCCACATTCACGGCCTGCAAGCTCAAATGGCTGTTTCGCAATCGTCCGGCCATCGCCGACGGGCTTCGTTCCGGCGACTATCTCTTCGGCACGGTCGATTGCTGGCTGATCTGGAAGCTGACCGAAGGCCGGGTGCATGCCACCGACTCCAGCAACGCCGCGCGCACCATGCTGTTCGACATCAATCGGCTCGCCTGGGATTCCCCGCTGTTCGAGTTGTTCGACCTGTCCATACACAGCATCCCCGAGGCGAGACGCTCGACCGGTCCGTTCGGCCACACCGGCGCGGCGTTGTTCGGCCGGCCGATCCCCATCACGGCGGCGCTCGGCGATCAGCAGGCGTCGCTCTTCGGCCACGGCTGCTTCGAGCCGTCGGCGATCAAGGCGACCTACGGCACCGGCGCCTTCATCTGGCTCAACGCCGGCAACCGGTCGGATGTCAGCGCGGCCGACGGCCTGTTGCGAACCGTCGCCTGGCATCTGGACGAACCCTGCTACGCCCTCGAAGGCTTCGTCATGTATGCCGGCGCCGCCCTGGAATGGCTGGCCTCGCGACTCTCGATTCCCGCCGGCGGCATCGGCGTGGTCGAACGGGCGCAGCAGGCCGGTTCGAGCGGCGGCGTCATCCTTGTTCCGGCCTTCCAGGGCCTGGCCGGGCCCTGGTGGCGGCCGGATGCCCGCGCCGCGCTCCTGGGCATGACGGAATCCACCACCGTCGGCCATATCTGTCACGCCGGCCTCGAGGCGATCTGCTTCCAGGTCCGCACGCTCCTGGAGTCCATCGCGAATTCGACCGGCCGCCCGATCGAGCTGCTGCGCGTCGACGGCGGCCCGACCCGCTCGCCCTATCTCATGCAGCTGCAAGCCGATGTGCTGCAGCGCCCGCTCGCCGTCGCCGCCTTCGATTCGGTGACGCCCTACGGCGCCGCCCTGATGGCCGGCCTCGGCGCCGGTCTCTGGAACACCCTCGCCGACCTCCGCGCGACGATGCCGCCGCCGAAACTCGTCACGCCCGACCCGGCCAAGGCCGCAAACTGGAATACCGCCTACAACGCCTGGCGCACGACCACCGACGCGATCCTGAACTTGTCATCCGCCGAGCGAAGCGAATGACCGGCTTTCCGAGGCGCCCGCACCATCGTGTCCCCTCGCCAGCGTCGCATTGCGGGATTCACTGTTCTCAGGATGAAGGGAGAATCTTCCGCTCCCGTTCGGAAGTGAATTGCGGGACGGGTTTCGCGCACGGCAGTCGCCGGTCGCGATGCGCGTCCTACGCGTGGCCCGGCAGTCTCCTGCAAACAGGTCCGCAGTTGAGGCAAAGACGGCCGTGTACGAGCCGTGCCCCGATCTTCTCAGTTTGACCCAGAGCGGCCCTGGAGCACGATAGACTCCCTATCAGGTCGCCCATACAGTCCAGTCCAACGCCATCCTTTAAGGCCCACTCTCTCATGGCAGAAGGACGCGTCCGGCGCCGTCGCGCGGAATTTTTTGCTACAGTCGCCTCGTGGAGCGGGATGAGGCAGGGACGCTGGCGACCCTGAAGACAAGGTGCCGCGACATCCTGACACGGCAGCGCGCGGCCAGTCGCGTACCAGCAACAAAATCCGTGGTCTATGTGACGCGGGTCACAGTCATAGTCGCCGTCCCTGGCGCGACAATGTAAGGACAACGTAAGATTGTCGCCCATTCGGGAGAATTATCATGGCCGACCCGTTTCTAGCGCCGCGGGCCAAAACGGCGTGGGTCCGCTCCGGGCCGCTCCACACCGAGCTGCAGAAGGTCGCCAAGACTTCGTTTCCCGATATGGGCCTCGCCCTGGCGGATTTGACGTTGGGCGCACGCGTTGACGCCTATGGCGGATCGAACGACGAGAAGCAGTTCTACACCGGGAGCCAGCCGAAGATCGCCATCCTGCTCGCCGCGTTCCGCCTGCGCGAGCGAGCGCGCGCGTCGGGCAAGTCCGGCAAGAGCCGAGACGATCTGTTCGCTCAGATCGAGAAGGACTGGAAGCCGGTGGTCGAGAAGGCGATCGCGGGCAAGCCTGCCGACTTTCCCAACCTCAAGGCGATCCTCACGGCCGCGGACCCCACGAATCCCGCGACCATCGATTTCGTGGGCGGCGCCAAGCCGTGGGACGCGCTCAACAAGGCGCATAGCAGGGGGTTTGACAGCTCGTTCGGCTTCCTCGACCGGCTGAAATTGTCGATCGGCTGGTCGGATAATAGCGCGTCGGGCTCGTGCGTCGCCGATCTCGGCCGCCAGTATCTGAACGGCGCGGTGGCGAGCGAGGGACTGTTCGACGCCGCGAGCAAAACCGGCCTGTGGCTGAGCGGGAACTATGACGGCAAGATGAGCGGCGCGTGGGAGACGGACAAGTCGCTTCAGTTGATTCAGGGGGCCACGGCCGCGAGCATGGCGTCATTCCTCATGCTGCTCCAAACGAACGGGTTCGCGAAGCTCACGGCAGGCGAGCACGACGAGATGCGCGCGGCCATGGGCACGCCTTGGTTCGGCGGCTACCTGAGCGGCGCGGGCCGTCCGGTCGGCACGGTTTACGGCAAGGTGGGCATCAACGGCGGCGGCAGCGACACGCCGTTCCGCGGCTTCGTGCACGATTGCGCTGTGATCGAACGGACCGATGGCGCGAACACACATCGCTATGCCGCCATCGCCTTGAACGCGAAAGACAACGGAGTGCTCAAGGACGTGATCCTGGCGATGGACGATCTGATCCTGAATCACGGGGCGCTCGCCCAGCTCAAAAAGGCGACCCCCGCCGCGAAGAAGGCCGTTCCCTGACCTGCGGATACGCCCGCCTACAGCGCGCCGATCACGAGGCCGATCGCGACCCACAAGGCGCAGACGATCCAGACTCAAGACCGTCAAAGTCAAAGGCATGTCCATTGGAAGCCGCGGTATGTCCGAATCTGGCACGACTCGGCCTAACCCACGTCGACAGCAATGGTCAGCTGTCGGAGGTGAAGCGGGCAATATGGGCCCACACTTCCGCTGATTGCGGATAACCTGCCCTACCGGCGACGCGCCCTGATCGTCTCAGTTTGACCCGCAGCAGACGTGGCTGTTCGAGCGACATTGGACCAAGGTCCAATGTTGCTCGGGGCCAGAACACCCTAATGTGAGGATACGAAGCGGTGCGCCGCAAGGCCGCCCGCTCGTCAAGTCTTGATTTGATCTAGGTAAGGGCGCGCCGTGTGTGCTTGGGTTTTGTGGTACCTACTGGGCGCGGATCCTCTCCAGGCGGCAAACAGGAGTTCAGACGATGAATTTGCTAAGGAGCGCTAGGCTCAATCTGGTGGCTTTTTTTGCCGCACAAAGCAAGACGATACGCAACAGGGTTCTGTTCACGGCCATCAATCTCGCGCTAGGCGCGACCCTCGCGGCGCCGGCAGGAGCACAAGAGGTTCTGCCTCGGCCCGAACCCAAGTTCCAGGGGACCATCGGCCGGACATACAAGGACTCTACGCCGGACAAAATCCCGCTCATCAAGGCACCCGCGGGCGCGCCCAACGTACTGTTCATCATGATCGACGATGCCGGCTTCGGCGATTGGGGCACGTTTGGCGGGCAGATTCCCACACCGAATCTCGACCGCCTTGCACAAGGGGGACTACGCTACACCCGCTTCCACACAACGGCGCTTTGCTCGCCCACCCGAGCGGCGGTGTTAACAGGCCGCAATCACCACTCCGCAGGGACGGGAGTCATCACGGAAATAGGTAGCGGTTATCCCGGCTACAGCGGGCAGATCCCGAAGAGCGAAGCCATGATTTCCGAAACGCTGCGCCAGAACGGCTACAGCACGGCATTCTTTGGCAAGAACCACAACATCCCCGACTGGGAAACGAGCGTATCGGGTCCATTCGATCGGTGGCCGACGATGCAGGGGTTCGATCACTTCTATGGATTCATAGGAGGAGAGGCCAACCAGTGGCAACCCGCGCTTTACGAGGGCAACAAGCCTGTCGAGATGGAGGTGCCGAAGGGCCGGGAAAAGGACTACACGTTGAATGAGAATCTGGCGGACAAGGCCATCGAATACATCCATCAGGAAAAGTCGGCCACCCCCGACCGTCCCTTCTTCATTTACTACGCTCCCGGCGCCACCCATGCTCCGCACCATGTTCCGCAGGTCTGGATTGACAAATTCAAAGGCCAGTTCGACCAGGGCTGGGACAAGTATCGCGAAGAGACGTATCAGCGCCAACTGAAGATGGGCATCATTCCGCCCGGCACCAAGCTGACGCCGCGGCCCGCGGAGATCCCCGCCTGGGATTCCTTGACGCCGGATCAAAAGAAAATTGCAATCCGCCTGATGGAGACCTTCGCCGGGTTTACCGCGCAGACCGATCACGAAGCAGGGCGCGTGATCGACGCCATTCGCGACATCGGACAACTCGACAATACGCTGATCATGTGGGAGATCGGCGATAACGGCGCTTCCATGGAAGGGA
>JBGPEQ010000289.1:0-5801 GCA_041482855.1 Dongiaceae bacterium
GAACTGCTCATGCACGCAGACGAAGAGATCGTCGCGCTGGAAGCCCTCGCGCACCTTCGTGAGGTCGGGGCACACGTTCATCGGATTGGTGTTCTGGATGAACAGCGCCGTGACCGGCGGTCCGTCGCCGAGATCGCGTTTGTCGCCGGTGAGCACGGCGCCGATGCGGCACTGGTCGAGGATGCGCGTCGCGGGATCGAGCGCATCCAGGCCCTTGATCAGCCGGTCGTTGATCCTGTAGAGCCCGCCATTGCTGTAGAGCGCGCCGCCGCCGCGATACTGCCAGGCGCCGGTCACCGTCGGCAGGCAGGACACGGCGTGGACATTCACCGAGCCGTTGCGCAGGCGCGAGAAGCCGTAGCCCACGCGGATGAAGCTGCGCTTGGTCTGGCCGTAGAGCCGCGCGAACTCGACGATCTCTGCTGCCGGTACGCCCGTGATTCCTTCGGCCCACGCCGGCGTGCGCGTTTGCAGATGCGCTTCCAGCTCGTCGGGCGCATCGGCGTATTTCGCCATGTAGGCGCGGTCGGCGTAGCCTTCCTTGAACAGCACATGCATGACGCCGCAGGCGAGCGCGCCATCCGTGCCCGGCCGCACCATCAGATGCATGTCCGCGGCCTCGGCCGAGCCGGTGCGGTAGGGATCGATGACGATCATCTTCGCCCCGCGTTCCCTGCGCGCGCGGGCGATGTGCGTCATCACGTTGACCTGGGTCGAGACGGGATTGCCGCCCCAGACGACGATCAGCTCGGCATCGTCCATCTCGCGCCCGTCGACGCCGCGCCGCGCGCCGATGGCCGCCAGCCAGCCGGCATCGGCCAGCGACACGCAGATCGTCTCCAGCTGGCGCGAATAGCGTTTCACATGGCGCAGGCGATGGATGCCGTCACGCTGCACAAGCCCCATGGTTCCGGCATAGAAATAGGGCCAGACAGCCTCGGAGCCGTGCCGCTGCTCGGCCCGCGTCAGCGCTTCGGCCGTCTCGTCGAGCGCCGCCCCCCAGGAGATGGGCTCGAACGCGGACATGCCCTCGCCCTTCGGTCCGACCCGGCGCAGCGGCTGCGCCAGCCGTTCCGGATGGTGCTGGCGCTCGGCATAGCGGGCGACCTTGGCGCAGATGACTCCGGCCGTGTACGGATTGTCGCGCGCACCGCGCACCTTGCCGATGCGATGGGAATCGAGCCGCTCGACCTCGAGCGCGCAGGTGCTCGGGCAGTCGTGCGGGCAGGCGGAGTAGGCGGTATCGAGCGGCATTCCCGCAGTATAGCAGAGAAAACGCCCCCTTCGACAGCGGCCGCTTGCGCAGGTCGCCCCCGCCCTGGACGCAGGGTCGGAAACCGTATTGAATCCGCCGGCCGCCACCTCGCCGCGGGCCTGCACCCGGACCGCGCATCCCAGGGGAATTCCGTGCCTCGCAAGACCAGTACCGCCCCGGTGCCCGTCGCCGATGTGTTCCTGCGTTCGCTAAAGAGCGGCAAGCCAGTGGCGCTTCCCGGCTGAAGCGCTACGCTTACCCGCATGACCGCTGCAATAACCAGCACGCCGCGCAACGCGCCTGCGAAGGGCATCGTCTACATGCTCGCGGCCTCGGCGACGCTGACGATCATGGACGCCGGCATCAAGTGGCTGACCGCCGACTATCCGGTACCGCAGATCGGCTTCATGCGGTATGGGATCGGTATCTTCGTCGCCGTCGCCATGGCCGCGCGCCTGGGCGGCATCGCCACCCTGCGTACCCGTCGGCTCGGCGGCCACGCCCTGCGCTCGCTCTTCAATCTGGCGACCATGCTGACGTTCTACTATGCCCTGCAGGCGCTGCCGCTCACCAACTCGATCGCCATCGGCTATGCGGCCCCGCTGTTCATGACCGCGCTTTCGGTGCCGCTGCTCGGCGAGCGCGTGGGCTGGCGGCGCTGGCTGGCGGTGCTGGTCGGCTTCCTCGGCGTGCTCATCGCGGCGCACCCTTCCCCGACGGGCATCAGCGCCGGCGCCCTCTTCGCCCTTGCCGCCGCGCTGTTCTATGCGCTCACCCTGGTGACGTCGCGTCAGCTCAGCACGACCGAGAGCAGCCACACCATCCTGTTCTACTACTCGCTGTTCGTCATCCTCGCGCTCAGCGCCTGGATGCCCTGGGTGTGGGTGACGCCGCACTGGAAGGATCTCTGGCTGATCCTGTTCGCCGGCGTTGCCGGCAGCTTCGGGCAGTTCTTCCTCAACCAGGCCATGCGCTACGGCGAGGTTTCGCTGCTGGCGCCGCTCGATTACTCCGGTCTGGTGTGGGCCGGCCTGCTCGGCTTCATCGTGTGGCGCGACGTGCCGACGCCGGTCGTGTTGGTCGGCTCCGCAATCATCGTGTCCGCCGGCATCTATATCGTGCGCCGCGAAGCGATTCTACGGCGGCACGGCGCCCGCGCCGCGGCGACTGCACCCGGCTCGCCGCAGGACTCGTGAGCGATGGACTCGGTCGAGTGCGTCGTCGTCGGCGCCGGAGTGATCGGGCTGGCCATTGCCCGCGCCCTCGCGCGCAGCGGCCGCGAGGTCATCCTGCTCGAGCGCGGCGACACCATCGGCAGCGAGACCAGCTCGCGCAACAGCGAGGTCATCCACGCCGGCATCTACTATCCCGTCGGCAGCTGGAAGGCGCGGCTGTGCGTCGCCGGGCGCGAGCGGCTCTATGACTACTGCCAGTCGCGCGGCATCGGCCACCGCCGCATCGGCAAGCTGATCGTCGCCGCCGCCGCTTCGCAGGTCGGCGACCTCGCGGCCCTGCAGAGCAAGGCATCCGCCAACAGCGTGGGCGACCTGCAATGGCTGGAGGCCCCGCAGGCCCGCCGCCTCGAGCCGGCGGTGCGCTGCGTCGCCGCGCTGCTGTCGCCCTCGACCGGCATCATCGACAGCCATGGCCTGATGCTGAGCCTGCAGGGTGAAGCAGAGGGTGCGGGCGCCGCCATCGCCTTCCACAGCCCGGTCGCCGGCGGCTGGATCGAGGACGACGGCTTCACGCTCGACGTGGCCGGACCGACTCCGTCGCGATTCGGCTGCCGCTGGCTCGTGAACGCCGCCGGCCTCGGCGCCAACGCCCTGGCCCACCGGCTCGTCGGCTTCGACTGGACCTTCGTGCCGCCGCTCCATCTCGCCAAGGGCAACTACTTCATGCTGAGCGGAAAGTCGCCATTCAACCGCCTGATCTATCCGCTGCCCGATGCCGCCAGCCTCGGCGTGCACGTCACCCTCGACCTGGCGGGGCGCGCCCGTTTCGGCCCGGACGTCCAGTGGATCGACACCATCGATTACGACGTCGACGCCCGCCGGGCGCAACTGTTCTATGCCGCCATCCGCCGCTACTACCCCGACCTGCGCGACGGCGCGCTCGAGCCCGGCTATACCGGCATCCGGCCGAAGCTCCAGCCCCCCGGCGGCCCGCCCGAGGACTTCGTCATCCAGGGGCCGGAGACGCACGGGATTCCCGGCTTGGTCAACCTCTTCGGCATCGAATCGCCGGGCCTCACCTCCTGTCTGGCCATCGCGGATGAGGTCGTGCGGCGGCTGGCTTGATCGCCCGGCCGGCCGGCCAACGAACCGAAACCGCGCCGTAAGGTGGCGTCGCTACTGTCCAGGCTAGGGGCAAGGCAACGTTCCCGGGTCGTCAGGACTCGTTAACCAAGACAAGTTTCGCCGGCGCTGCCGTCTCGCCCCGTTGACCAGGAGAAGCCTATGGAACGCAAGATCGTCCCGGATGTCATCGGCAAGCAGCAGTTGGTCATGTTGCCGAGTTCGGCAACGGTCCGCGAGGCCGCCATCTGCATGAGCGATCGCCAGGTAGGGGCCGTGCTGGTCACGCGCGACGGCGCGCTCGAGGGCATCTTCACCGAGCGCGACCTGATGCAACGCGTGGTGGCGCCCGGCCGCGATCCCAACGGCACCCGGCTCGTCGAGGTGATGACCAAGAATCCCGACACGATCGAAGCCGATGACTACGCGATCGAAGCATTGAGCCGCATGAGCGAGCGCGGCTATCGCCATCTGCCCGTCCTCGACCAGGGCCGCCTGGTCGGCATCGTGTCGCGCCGCGACTTCCTGGGCGAAGAGATCATCCTCGTCGAGGAGGAATTCGGCCACGAACAGCGGTTCTAGCACCGTCTCGCACCCGCACTGCTGCCGCCTCGCGCTGCAACCGCGGCGCTGTTATACTGCGCCTTCGGCCGCTCCGTCAGCGGTCCGACCGGGGGTGCGATGCGCAGAGTCGTCCCTGATATCGTCAACAATCAGCAGTTGCTGGAATTGTCGCCCGTGGCTACCGTACGGGGCGCCGCTCTTGCCATGCGCGAGCGCCATGTCGGCGCCGTTCTCGTGACCACGGACGGCCGTCTCGACGGCATCTTTACCGAGCGCGACATGGTGAACCGCGTGGTCGCCGAGGGTCGCGACCCCGACCAGACGACGCTGGCCGAGGTGATGACCGCCGATCCCGACACGATCGCGCCGACCACGACGGCGATCGAAGCGCTCCGCCGCATGAACGATGGCGGCTATCGGCACTTGCCGATCGTCGAGCATGGCCGCCTCGTCGGCATCGTGTCGCGCCGCGACTTCCACGGCGACGAAAAGGCCCGCCTCGACGACGAGAGCGACCTCTGGAAGAAGATCGGCTGAGGTCCCGCGCTGTCTAGACCGGATCCCCGGGCACGCCGAAGGCGGGCGCCGAGCCGGGATCGAGGGCGCGCGTGACGTAGTCGTTCATCTGCGGCCGGAAGCGGTCCCAGAGGCGATGCAGCGTCGAAACGGGATTGCCGTCGTCCCAATCGACGCGCAGGTCCACCAGCGACCAGGGCTGCTCATGCACGACCAGCAGGCCGGCCGATTTCACCGGCCCCATCTCGCCGCCGGATACCTGTCCCGCCTCCAGCGCCAGCAGCAGCCGCTCCGCCAGGTGCATATCCGGATGAGTGACGAAGCTGCGGGTCATGGCGCCGGGCACGTCGCGGTTGCTGAGCAGGTTGCCGGCCGCGATGCAGTCGGCGCCGGATGCGACTGCGTTGGTGCCGAGCGTCTTGTCGCCGGTATGGGTGGCCGTCCCGCCGTCGCGGTCGATCATGGTGACCTGGCGGAATTCCGGTTGGTGCGCCTCCGCCAGCAGCCGCTGCAACGCCGCCGGCGCGCTCAGGCCCGACGCCATCAGGTCGAGCCCGCGCTGGCCCAGCCGCGGATCGGTGACGTTCTGCGTCGCCACCGCGCCGACGCCGGCGCGCGCCCACGGGCAGCGGCTGGCCACGGCGATGCTCGAGGTCGTGATGGCCACGCCGAACATGCGGGTCCGCGCACATCGCCCGGCGATCGAGAATGTCATGCCGCCCTCGTCTCCCTGACTTTCTTTCGGTTCGCCGCTCTATAGCAGGTCAGCCGGCCCGCGTCTGCTTTCGGCGTTTGCGCGGCTTCGTCTTCTTGAGCCGAATGTCCGCCCATTCCGGTCCTGTCATCTTGCGGCGGTTCTCCTCACCATCGGGAATGACCGCCTCGACATCGATCTCCATCACCCACTCCGGCCGCGCCAGGCCTTGCACGATCAGGCCGGTCGAGCAGGGATAGACACCCTTCAGCCACTTGCCGATCTCCTGGTAGACCGGTTCGCGATGAGCCCGATCGGTGATGTAGACCGTGATCTTGCAGATATGCGCGAGCTTGCTGCCGGCTTCCTCCAGCAGCTGCTTGACGTTGCGCATCGCCTGCTGCGCCTGCTTCCCGGGATCGCCGACGCCGACCATGTTGCCCTGCAGGTCCTGCCCGACCTGGCCGCGCAGGAA
>JBGPEQ010000290.1:0-5787 GCA_041482855.1 Dongiaceae bacterium
GCCCTTCATGCCCGCCACCTTCACGATGGCTCCTTGCGGCGCCAGGTTGCCTTTGAGGCCGACGACGCCGCCGGTCGGCGACAGCGGATTCTTCGTTGGGCGCACCACGTCCTGGTCCTTGGGGAAGCGGACCTTGCGGAGGTTTTCGGCAATCGTTTTTCCGGTGACGGTCAGGCAGTCGCCGTGCAGATAGCCGCCCTCGAGCAGCGCCTTCATTAGCACGGGCACGCCGCCGACTTCGTAGAGGTCCTTGGCGACGTATTTGCCGCTCGGCTTCAGGTCCGCGATGTAAGGCGTGCGCCTGAAGATGGCGCAGACCTCATGCAGGTCGAATTCGATGCCGGCTTCGTGGGCGATCGCCGGCAGATGCAGGCCGGCATTGGTGGAGCCGCCGGAGGCCGCCACCACCATGGCCGCGTTCTCCAGCGCCTTGCGGGTGACGATGGCGCGCGGGCGGATCTTCAGCTTCAGCAGGTTCATCACGGCCTCGCCGGATTGCTCGCAGAAGGCGTCGCGCGAGTCGTAGGGCGCAGGCGGGCCGGCCGATCCCGGCAATGCGAGGCCGAGGGCCTCGGAGACGCAGGCCATGGTGTTGGCGGTGAACTGGCCGCCGCAGGAGCCGGCCGACGGGCAGGCCACCCTCTCGATCTCGTGCAGCTCCGCGTCGGTCATCTTGCCGGCGGAATGGGAGCCGACCGCCTCGAAGACGTCCTGCACGGTGATGTCGCGGCCGTGCAAACGGCCGGGCAGGATCGAGCCGCCATAGATGAAGACGGATGGCACGTTGAGCCGGACCATCGCCATCATCAGGCCGGGCAGCGACTTGTCGCAGCCGGCGAGGCCGACGAGCGCGTCGTAGCAGTGGCCGCGCATGGTGAGCTCGACGGAATCAGCGATGATCTCGCGGCTGATGAGCGAGGACTTCATGCCGGCATGGCCCATGGCGATGCCGTCGGTGACGGTGATGGTGGTGAACTCGCGCGGCGTGCCGCCGGCGGCTTTGACCCCTTTTTTCACGGCCTGGGCCTGGCGGCCGAGGGAGATGTTGCAGGGGGCGGCCTCGTTCCAGGTGGTGGCCACGCCGACGAAGGGCTGGGCGATCTCGGCCTCCGTCATGCCCATGGCGTAGTAGTAGGAGCGATGGGGCGCGCTCGCCGGCCCGACCGAGACGTAGCGGCTCGGCAGCTTGGATTTATCGAATTTGGACTTCGCGGCCATGCGGAGATTCCCTCAGGTGATCAGTCTCTTGACGATTAAGAATAGCTAGGCGGCGGGACTGTCTCCAGGGCTTAATGGCTCGGTAGGCACGCAAATGTGCGAATCGTATCAACGGCTTCGGGAGACTGGGACCGGCGACGGGCGTCCTTCGACAGGCTCAGGATGAGGTACTTTAGTTTCTGCCACGAAAAATGCCCCTCATCCTGAGCTTGTCGAAGGACGCGGGATGGTCATGCAGCCCAGAGATGTGTGCGTACGGCAGGGTTTCGTGGAGGGGTTGCTGCTCAAGGTCAGCGAGCGGGCGGCATCATCGGGTCTGGCCTGGAGCAAAGCGGCCGCCGACCGTCACACCGTGCGTGTTGCGGGAAACGTCAGGGTGGCGGTCGTGCCGATGCCGATTTCGCTGTGGAGCGTCAAGATGCCGCCATGCAATCGGATGAGCGAGCGCGCCAACGGGAGGCCGAGGCCGATGCCTTGGTAGGAGCGGGATTGCGGGTTCTCGACGATCTGGAAGGGCTCCATGATGCGATCCAGGTCCGCACCGGCAATGCCGATGCCGCTATCGCGGACCGTGATTGCGACCTGACGGTCCGTCCTCATGCCGGCCGATACGGTAACGCTCCCGCCATCGGGCGTATAGGTGACGGCGTTGCTCAGCAGATTGAGCAGCATCTGCTTGACCATGCGCCTGTCGGCAATGAGATGCGGCAGCGCGGGGTCGAATTCCTTGCGGACTTGGAGGCGTTTCTTCTCGGCGCGCAGCTGCAGCATGAGCAGGCATTCGTCGGCGGCGGTGCGCAGATCGACGGTCGTCTCATCGAGCCTCGCCTCCCCGGCGGCGATGCGCGACATGTCCAGCACGTCGTTGACGATGGCGAGCAGGTGGCCGCCGCTGGCATGGATCTGGTCGACATAGTCGCCGTACTTCGCCGGCGAGATCGGCCCGAACAGCTGGCTCTTGATGGTGTCGGAGAAGCCGAGGATTGCGGTCAGGGGCGTCCGCAGCTCGTGGCTCATGTTGGCGAGGAAGTCGGTCTTGGCCTTGCTGGCGGTCTCGGCCCGCAGCAGCGCCTGACGCAGCTGTTCCTCGGTGCGCCGGCGCGCCCGTTCTTCGGCCAGGATCCCTTCGGTAGCCGCGCTCATATACAGAAGTATCGCGAGCACAGCGAGAAGCGTGGGATCGATCAAGTGCTGTGCTTGCATGTAGGCGAACACGGATAAACCGAACCCGAGCGCCGGCATTCCGATGAAGAGCGGAAGGAGTCGCCAGCCGCGCAGCCGTCCGGCGGCACCGATGAGCAGTGCGCCGGCGATCAACAGCAGCAAGACTTCGCCGATCGTGGCGTGGACAGGCCGAACGAGGACGTCGCCATCGAGGATGTTCTGGAGCAGCTGGGCATGAATCTCGACGCCCGCCCGGCGATCGCCGAGGGGGGTGGCGTAGTAGCCGGAGATCGCGAGTGCGGTGGTGCCGAGCAGGACGAGCTTGCCGCGGATATTGGCGGCCGAGATCCGTCCGGCGAGGATGTCGGCGGCCGACAGAATCTGCAGGGAATGGGGACGCGAATAGTGAAGCCGTAAGTTGCCCTCCCGATCGGTCGGCAGACGATTGTCGGCGATACGCACGCCATCGATGCCGCTTGTGCCGGCAACCAGTGTGATCGCTTTCTCTCGTGCGGCCACGCGCGCCATTTCGACAGCAAGGCTGGGAAAGATCCGGTCGCGCACGGCAATGGCGGCGGGAATGCGGCGGAGGACCCCGTCTTCGTCCGCTATCAGCGTCACCATTCCCCGGCCGCTGGCGGCGGCGTCCAACTCGGCGACGTTCGCGATCATGCTGGCGGATCGCAGAAGGTATCCGCCGGCATCGGCGCCCGCCTCCGCCACGACCGACACGGGCGCATCGGCCGAGCCATTGCCGATGGCGGCGGTCGCCGGCAGGGCCGCGACCGCCAGGACGACCGGAACTCGACGGAAACTGGCGGCAAGCAGCGTATCGTTCGAGGGCAGGGAGAGCAGATCGGAGCGGGTCGCATCGTTGATGGACGGAAACGCACGGATGATCTCCTGCGGCGAGAGACGGTCTGTCGGAAGCAACACGTCGAAACCGATGACGGCCGGCTCCATTGCCGCGATGGCGTTCGTCAGCCGGGCAACGGTGCTGCGCGGCCACGGCCATTGCCCGATGGCCGTCAGGCTGGGCTGGTCGATGTCCACGATGACGACATGCCGATCCTGCAGCGAATGCGGCCAAGCCGTTTGCTGGAAATCGAAATACGCCAGCCGCAGCCGCTCCAGCGTCGAGGGATTGACGATCCGCAGGGCGATGACCAGGGCAAGAACGGTTATGGACAGCCAGGGCTTGCTACTCCAGCCCGCCAGGAGGCGCAGAGCCGTTTGTCGCGTCGGCTTGTTCATGTAGGACGATCGCGCCCGGACCCGCCAGTTTTCTCTGTCAAGTCAACTGGCTTCTAGGTCAAATATCAAGCGGTTTCGGTCACTTGTTCGAGTAATAGTGCAGGTAGGCGGCAAAGGGCGCCGGCGGAGAAGCCAACTCTATGGCAGACGTCGGCGGCGGGGGCTTCGTGTCGCCAGGGCCAGCATGGCGCCTGGCACATCCGCCACGATCCGCGTCGGCTGCTGGAGCAGCATGAAGGGCGACACTGGGGAGGTGTCGGTGATGATCAGGCTGTAGGAGACGGCTTCGCCCGGATGCACCGTGCCGTCGCGGAACGTCACGGAGTCGGAGGGCTCGTCGGTCTCGTCGACGGTCGGAAACTTGCTGGAGGTGAAGGGATGCCCAACCGTCGAACCCTGCCCGAAGGAGAGGCCGTCGCCATAGGGGCTCTGGTGAGCGAGCGTCTCCCTCAGCTCCATCTCGAACAGGTTCCAGTCGTCGCCGGTCTTGTTGACGACGACCTTCGTCAGTGCAAATCCCGTGAGATGTTGGCTCCCGACGCGATTGCCGAAGGCGGCCGAGAATCCGCGGATCACCAGGACGGGCTCCTCCGGGCCGGTGATTTCCTCCACCACCACGAACGGATCCGCCAGCGTGCCCGAGCCGGCAGCGCTCACGATATTGAAGCCGCCGAGTTCGTCGCTGAAGGTGATCCCCGACGTCGACAGGGAGGCCGCCGCGGCGCCCCCGCTGTGGGCGGCCGCGGCGAGCATACAGGCGGGCAGCAGTCTTACCCATGCGCGCATCCCGCGGCCATTATTCGTCCATGCCGCCGGCACGGTAAAGCCGCGATGTCCTAGGCGGACAGCAGGCGATCGCGGGCCGCCGTCAGCTTTTGCAGGGCCTGCTGCGCCTCGGCCAGGCGCTCGCGCTGCTCCTCGATCACGTCGGGCGGCGCCTTGGCGACGAACTGCTCGTTCCCGAGCTTGCTCTCGATCTTGCCGGCTTCGCCCGCGAGCTTCGCGATGTCCCGGGTGAGGCGGGCGTGCTCCTTGGAGACATCGATGACGTCGGCCAGCGGCAGCATGATCGTGGCCTCGTCGATCACGAGCTGGACGGCGCCCTTCGGCGCCGCCGTGCCGTCTACCGAGACCTTGTCAAGGCGGGCCAATCGGCGGATCAGCTCCAGGTGGGCGGCCAGGCGCGCGCGGCTCGCGGGAGCGGCGTCGCGCATCAGCATCGTGAGCTGCGCCGCCGGCGGCACGTTCATCTCGGAGCGCACGCCGCGGATCTCCGAGATGAGGCGGATGATCCAATTCATCTCCGTGGCGGCGCCCTCGTCGAGCTCGATCCGATCGTGATTGGGCCACGGCGCCGTGATGAGCATCTGGCTCCCGCCGCTGACTTGCCCCCATAGTTCCTCAGTCAAGAATGGCATGAACGGGTGCAGCATATGGAGCAGCTGAGAGAGCACCCAGGCGGCGGTTGCGCGCGTCTCCTTTTTCGCGTCCTCATCGCTGCCTTCGAGGATCGGCTTCGTGAATTCGATGTACCAGTCGCAGAATTCGCCCCACGTGAAGTGATAGAGATCATTCGCGGCATCGTTGAAGCGATAGTCCGCAAGCGCCTGTTGGACCTGCCGGTTAACAAGGGCCGTGCGACCGACGATCCAACGATTGACCTTCTGGCGACAGGCGTTCGGATCGAAGTGCGGATCGAGCACGCACTCCTTTCCTATGCAATAGCGTGTGGCGTTCCACAGCTTGGTGGCGAAGTTGCGGCTACTCTCGACGCGCGTTTCCGAAAACTTGATGTCGCGGCCTTGCGCCGCCTGCGAAGTCAGCGTGAAGCGCAGAGCGTCGCAGCCATATTCCTCGATAAGGTCGAGTGGATCGAGGACGTTGCCCTTGAACTTCGACATCTTCTGGCCGCGTTCGTCGCGGACGAGAGCGTGGATGTAGACGGTGCGAAATGGGACGTCGCCCATGAAATGCAGGCCCATCATCATCATGCGGGCGACCCAGAAGAAAATGATGTCGAAGCCGGTGACCAGCACGTCGCCGGGGTAGTAGCGCTCGAGAAACGGATTCCGCTCAGGCCAGCCGAGAGTCGAGAACGGCCACAGCGCCGATGAGAACCAGGTGTCCAGCACATCGTCGTCGCGGCGCAGC
>JBGPEQ010000291.1:0-5760 GCA_041482855.1 Dongiaceae bacterium
CCCTGCCGGCGCGCGCCGGCGGCGGCGTCGCCGAGCGCAGGGCAACAAATGACATGCCGCTCGGCGCCGATATCGGTCTCGCCAGGGCGTCCTGAATCGACTTGACGTCGCGCGGCCGCTTGACGCGCGTCCGGCCGACCTTCAGGATCGCGCTCGACCGAAAATAGGCCGGCGCCTGCACAGGCCGGCGTCCCCACCATCAGCGCCCACGCCCCCCATGATCGACGACCCGCCGCTGCTGACCATCCGTCGCAACATCGAGCGCCCCGAGCGCTCGCTCATCGAGGCCTTCGCGGGCACGCCGACCGGTTTCATCGTCGATGCGATGGAAGGGCGCGGGGCGCTCGATTGCCGGATCAAGCCGCTCCCGGGCACGCCGGCGCGCTTCGTGGGCACGGCGCTGCCCTGCCTCAACGGTCCGGCCGACAACCTGGCGCTGTGCGCCGCCGCCGCGCTCTGCGCACCCGGCGATGTACTCGTGGCGGCCACCGACGGCTTCCTCGGCTGCGCGGTCGTCGGCGATCTGCTGCTGGGCATCGCCAAGAACCGGGGCGCGGTCGGCTTCGTCACCGACGGGCTGCTGCGCGACCTCACGGACATCCAGGCGCTCGCCTTTCCCGCCTTTGGGGCGGGCGTCTCACCGAACTCGCCGGCCCGCAACGGCCCGGGCACGGTCGGCCTGCCGATCGTCTGCGGCGGCCTTCCGATCGGGGCGGGCGACATCGTGATCGGCGATCCCGACGGCGTCGTCATCGTGCCGCGGGTGGAGATCGCCGCCGTGCTGACGCGGCTCGCGGCCGTGCGCGCGAGCGAGGCGAAGATGCTGAAGGCGGTGCAGGGCGGGCTCAAGGAGCCGGGCTTCATGGCGGCGATCCTGACCTCCGACCGCGTCCGCTATATCGACGAGTAAGGCGGCCCGATGCGGATCGCCGTGATCGGCGCGGGCGCCATGGGGTCCGTGTTCGGCGCCCGGTTGCTGGCGCCCGGCGTCGAGGTCGTCCTCTTCGACATCAATGAGGAGCATATCCAGGCGGTCCGTAGGCGCGGACTCACGCTCGGCGACGCCGCCGGCGAGCGCCTCGTCGCGATCGCCGCAACTGCGCGCATTGTCGAGGTCGCGAATGCCGATCTCGCGCTCGTGCTCGTCGACAGCAACGCGACGGCGGATGTCGCGCCGCTCCTGCCGGGCATACTGGCGAATGACGGCGTCGCGCTGACCCTGCAAAACGGCATCGGCAACGTGGAAGCGCTCACCGCCGCGCTTGGCGCGCAACGGGTGATCGCCGGCTCGACTTTCAACAGCGCCGCCTTCATCGCGCCCGGCCATGTGCGCCACACCAATGTCGGTCCGACGGTGATCGGCATGCCCGAGGGTTCGCCGACCGACCGAGTCCGCGCGCTGGCCGCGCAGCTTTCGGCCGCCGGCTTCCCGACCGTCGCCAGCGACAACGCGATGGGACATCTGTGGTCGAAGTTCGTCCTGAACTGCGCGATCAATCCGGTCGCCGCGCTCACCGGGTTACGGGCGGGCGAGATCGCTCGGCATCCGCCGACGGCACGGCTGCTGGAGTGTCTGCTCGACGAGGTGCTCGCCGTCGCGGCGGCCAAGGGCATCCGGCTGCCCGATGCCGATCTGCGCAGGCACGTGCTGGATCACGCCTTCGAGCGCTACAACCGGCCCTCCATGCTTCAGCATGTCGAGAGCGGGCGGCGCACGGAGATCGAAGCCCTCAACGGCGCGCTCGTGCGCGAGGCGAGTATTCTCGGAATTTCCGTGCCGTGGAACGAGGCAATCTGGGCCGCAGTCAGCGGCATCGATGCTCGCCACGCGCGCGAGCGCGCCATGCCGCACCTCGATGAAGCCGCGCTTGAGGCGACGGCGCGACGAGAGCGCGCGGCGCGATCGTGAGCGCGCCGATCCCGTCCTGGCGGCGGCGCGGCTACAGCATCGTCGCGATGCGCGCGCTGGCGCGGACGGCGCTGCCACGCCCGGTGTTCGATTTCGGCGACGGCGGCGCCGAGGACGAACGCACGCTGCGGCGCAATGAAGCGGTTTTCGATGAGGTCGAGCTGCTGCCCCATCCGCTTAGCGGCGCGACGACGCGAGACCTGTCGGTCGCGCTGTTCGGTCGTCGACTCGCGCTGCCCGTCATCGTTGGGCCGACCGGCCTCGCCGGCCTGTTCTGGCCGGATGGCGAGCGCTGCGCGGCGCGTGCGGCCGCGGCGGCGGGCACGGCCTTCTGTCTCAGTCATGGCTCGGTGTGCCGGCTGGAGGACGTCGCCACAAGCGACAGCGGACCGCGCTGGATGCAGGTCTTCATCTTCCGCGACCGCGGCTTCACGCGCGAACTGGCGGAGCGAGCCGCCGGCGCCCGCTACGACGCGCTCGTGCTCACCATCGACAACCAGATGCTCGGCAATCGCGAGCGCGACATCCGCAACGGCTTCGCGATCCCGCCGCGCTTCCGGCCGGCCGATCTCGCGGGCATGGCGCTCAAGCTGCCGTGGTTGTGGCGAATGCGCAACGAACTGCCGCGCATCACCTTCGGCAACTATGTGCGGCCCGGCGAGGCGGCGGACATCAAGACCTTGACCGGGCGCATGGCCGCGCTGCTCGATCCCGCCATGACCTGGGCGGACGTCGAGGAGCTGCGCCGGCAGTGGAAGGGACCGCTGATCCTCAAGGGCGTGCTGCATCCGGCGGAGGCACGCGCGGCGCTTGAGCGCGGCATCGACGGCCTCATCGTCTCCAACCATGGCGGCCGCCAGCTCGACGGCGCGCCGGCCTCGCTTGACGCCTTGCCGGCCGTGGTCGAGGCGGTCGCCGGCCGTATCCCGATCCTGCTCGATGGCGGCGTACGCCGCGGGTCCGATGTAGCGAAGGCCCTGGCGCTCGGCGCCGCGGCCTGTCTCATCGGCCGCCCACAGCTCTGGGGCCTGGCAGTGGCGGGAGAAGCCGGCGTTGTGCATGTGCTCGACATCTACCGCCGCGAACTCGACCGCGTCATGGGTCTGTGCGGCGTGTCCCGCCTCGCGGATATCGGCCCCGATCTCCTGTTCTCGCGACCCCACGATCACGACCGGAACCGTCGTTAGAAAGATTCACCGCAGAGACACAGAGGACACAGAGAAGGATTCAAACCGCAGATGAACGCAGACGAACGCCGATAGGGACTCATGTGCGCCTTCGGCGCGAAGAAAACGTCTGCGTTCATTTTGTCTTGTCCGCGTTCATCTGCGTTCGCACTTCTCTGCGTCCTCTGTGTCTCTGTGGTAAACCTTCTTGAGGAGGATGCCATGCCGGATTTTCCGATCGTCGACAGCCATGTGCATCTCTACGACGTGAAGCGGCTGCGCTACGGCTGGCTGAAGAACGTGCCGAAGATCGACCGCAGCTATCTGCTGGCGGATTTCGACAGGGCGCGCGGCAAGGTGGCGGTCGACAAGATCGTGTTCGCGGAAGTCTGGGTCGACAAGGGTCTGCATCTCCAGGAAGCCGCCTTCGTCCAGGCGATGGCGGACGCCGACCCGCGGCTCTGCGGCATGGTCGCCCATCTGCCGGTGGAGAAGGGCGTTGCCATCGAGAGCGACCTCATCGCCCTCAAGAAGTTCAAGGGCCTGCGCGGCATCCGCCGCCTGATCGAGATCGAGCCCAATCCGACCTTCTGCCTGGAGCCCGACTTCATCGCCGGCGTCAAGCTGGTGGGCAAGCACGGCCTCACCTTCGATATCTGCGTGAAGCACTGGGCGCTCGTGTTCGGGATCGAGCTGGCGCGCCGCTGCCCGGAGGTGACCTTCGTCCTCGACCACATCGGCAAGCCCGGCATCAAGCACGGCCTGCGCGAGCCCTGGTGGAGTCAGATGCGCGAGCTGGCGAAACTGCCGAACGTGGTGTGCAAGGTCTCCGGCGTGATCACCGAGGCCGATCACGGCGCCTGGACCAAGGAGCAGGTGAAGCCCTATGTCGCCCACACGATCGAGTGCTTCGGCTTCGACCGGGTGATGTATGGCAGCGACTGGACGGTGTCGGAGCTGACTCATCCCTATCCGACCTGGGTCGACATCCTCGACGAGGTGGTGGCGGGCGCCGGCAGCGCGGAGCTGCGGAAGCTCTACCGCGACAATGCGATCCGGACCTATCGCCTGCCGGCGTGAGCGAAAGGCCGCAGGCGGAAATCCGGAAATCGCGGAGACTCTCTGGTAGGATTGGCTGCATGACCATCCCGCGTCCTTCGACAAGCTCAGGATGAGGGAAATTTTTCATGGCACAAGGAAAGATCCTCATCCTGAGCTTGTCGAAGGACGCACGTCGCCGATCCCAGTCTGCTGCAAGCGGGAAGGTATGGTGGAGGGCACTCGTGACTGACATGATCGCCGCAATACGCGCCACATTATCTCCGATCGCGGCGTCACTGATCGCGCTCGGCCTTTCACTGGCGCTCCCGACGCGGGCTCAGGAAGTCGTCAGGATCCTGAATCAGAAGGAATGGTCCGTGGCCGGCGTCGGAATCTCTGCCGACGAGTACGGGACCTGCTCCGCCACCGACGCTTCGCAGGCCGATGCCAACATCTGGCTGCAGGTCACGGAGACGCCCTTCCAAAACCTCATCAACGAAGTGTCGGTGATGCATCCCGGCGACCCGCAGGCGACCGCCGCCACCCTGCAGATCGGCAGCGACCGCTTCGTCCTCGCTGTGACCGACGGCGACCGCTTCAGCTCAGCCGCGAGCGATGGCGGCAAGATCGTGGCGGCCATGCTGAAGAATGCCAGCTTCACCCTGCAGTTCGAGGGCGTCAGCGCGCCGCAACCCTATGAGTACGATCTCGCGGAGTTTCCCGCCGCTTATGCGGCCCTGGTACAGCACTGCCGCGCCCCGGCCAATCCTTGAGCCGAGGCTGCCCCGAGCGCTAAGGGATTCGTTCTCTGCTTGTTTCTATGCTGGTCGCTGATTGAGAAACCGTCAGCGAGTGATCATCGGCGTCCAGACGGCGCCGATCTGGACCACGGCGGCGATGGCGAACAGGGCGCCGAAGAACAGCCGCTCTTGCGCCGCCGTCAGCGGGTGCGAGCGCCGCCTGGCCTGCGTCCTTGCGTTCCGATCCACCGACATCGCCGCACTCTCCTTCGTCTCGGCCCGCTAAGCGCAGCGGTCAGAGTGCAATCTAGTCAGCCCATGTAAGAGAGGTGTTTCAGCTCCGTGAGCAATTGACTCAGATTGCAACAGCGGTTGAAGCAATCGAAACAGTCGGCCTGCCCGCGCGAAATCCGACTGACATGGAACGGAGCGATGCTCCGCCTCCGTCGTCCGGCATTCAGGCAGCCGCGACTTGAATACCGGCAAAAGGACTAACCGATGACCCCCCAGCAAGTCGCTCTCGTGCGGCAAAGCTTCGCCAAGGTTGTCCCGATCGGGGAGCGGGCGGCGGCGCTGTTCTACGACCGCCTCTTCGCAATCGATGAGAGCACGCGCCCGCTGTTTCGTGGCGACATGAAGAGTCAGGGCGCCAAGCTCATGGCGGCCATCGGCGCCGTGGTGAAATCGCTCGACCGCATCGAAACCATGCTGGACGAGCTCCGGGCCCTGGCACGGCGCCACGACCGCTACGGCGTGCGGGAAGAGCACTATGCCAGCGTCGGCGCCGCTTTGCTGTGGACGCTCGATCAAGGGCTTGGTTCCGATTTCACGCCGGACGTACGGGAGGCCTGGGCGACGGCCTATGGCCTCCTCAGCGGCGCCATGATCGCGGCCGCGTCCGAGC
>JBGPEQ010000292.1:0-5759 GCA_041482855.1 Dongiaceae bacterium
GAGGTAGCGTGAGTCCCGATTTTTCGAACCGCCCACATCTTGGGGTCAACTTGGTTTCATCGACTATATGTTGCTTGTAACCTGTTGAAAGATGAAGATATTTTTCATGGCAACGGCTTTTTTCGATTGACATGTTCATTATTTGTTCCTACCTTGATTTCATCATCACTTCTTTCGTTGCCGATCGAGTTTCGCCTCATGCAGCCAATTCTGAATGCCAGCCGCAGTCACCGCATGACCGCCCTTCGGCAGGCCGTCGCGCGGCTGGAGCGCCCGCTCCCCGCGGCGACGCCAGCGTATCTTCCTTTCGGTTTGCCTGAGATTGATCGCCACCTCCCCGGATCAGGCCTGACCTGTGGCGCCCTCCATGAAGTGATCGCGGCCGCCCATGGCGACAGGGTGGCTTCATTCGGCTTCGTCGCGGCGCTGACGACCTGTGCGCTCGCGGTCCGTCGCGGTCCGGTCGTGCTCATCGCCGCGCGCCGCTGCTTCGCGGATTTCGGGGAGCCCTATGGTCACGGACTGCACCGGCTGGGCCTCGATGTCGGCCGGCTGGTTCTCGTGGAGACGCGCATCGACAAGGATGCGCTGTGGGCGATGGAGGAGGCGCTACGGCCGGAGGTGGCGGCGGCAGCGGTTGCCGGCGCGGTCGAGGGCAACCTCGATCTGACGATGAGTCGCCGGCTGAACCTGGCGGCCGCCGGTTCCGGCGTTCCTTTCATCCTGCTGCGTCCGCCCGTCACGACGGGAACGAGCGCGGCGGCAACGCGCTGGCGGGTCGCCGCCGCGCCGGCCAGCCGCGACCGCTTCGGCACGTTCGCCCGCTGCCGATGGAACGTGGCGCTTGAACGCTGCCGCAACGGCCGCCCCGGCCACTGGCTGATCGAGTGGGATCATGTCGCGCATCGTTTCGGTTTGGCTGAGATCCTGGCCGATTGCGCGCCTTCTGCTGGCGCAGGCCAGGACAGCCGCCGGCTCGCCGGCTGAAACCGTCGATCCCAAACGGCCGCTCGTCCTTGTCGCCCCCGGCAAGGGCGGACCGCGCCTCGTCGCGCTCAACCGGGCTGCGGAAGAGGGCGGTCTCGGCGTCGGCGAACTGCTTTCCAACGCGCGGTCGAAGGTCCTCGACCTGCAATCGCGCGAGGCCGATCCCGCTGCCGATGACGCCGCCCTGCAGCGACTCGCTCTCTGGTGTCTGCGCTACACGCCGCTGGCGGCGCCGTGGGACGAGGAGAATGGCGCAGATGGTCTGTTCCTGGATATCGCCGGCTGTGCGCATCTGTTCGGCGGTGAGGCGGGTTTGCTGGCCGATCTCGCCGGGAGCTTGCGCCGCTTCGGTCTTCGCCCGCGACTGGCAATTGCCGACACGCCGGGAGCGGCCTGGGCGATCGCCCGCCATGGCAAAGCGGACAGCATGATCGTGCCGTCCAACGGGAT
The DNA here is from genome assembly GCA_041482855.1 of Dongiaceae bacterium. Classification (GTDB taxonomy): domain Bacteria; phylum Pseudomonadota; class Alphaproteobacteria; order Dongiales; family Dongiaceae; genus JBGPEQ01. The sequence continues at coordinate 1,438 of JBGPEQ010000292.1, forward strand.
GGAAAGTGCCCTCCAGGATCTACCGCTTGCAGCGTTGCGCCTGCCCGAAGAAACGCGAGCGCTTCTGCGCCGTCTGGGCTTCCGGCGTATTGCGGACGTGATCCATCAGCCGCGCGCTCCCCTGGCAGCGCGCTTCGGCGCGCAATTCCTCAATCGCCTCGACCAGGCGCTGGGACGTGCACCCGAGCCGCTGTCGCCGCTCGCCTCGCCGCCGGTCTATCGCGCGCAGGCCATGTTCGTGGAAGCCCTCACGACGCAAGCGCATGTCGTGGAGGCGGCCACGCGCCTGTTGCACAATCTGGCCGAGGATCTCGCGCGCGATGGCGTCGGCGCGCGCAAGCTGCGCCTTCTGCTCTTCCGCATGGATGGCGAGGTTTCGTCGCTGACCATCGGCCTGGCGGCGCCGAGCCGGGATGCCCGGCATATCGCGAGCCTGATCGCGCTCCGCCTCGATCGCCTGCCGGACGGACTCGAAGCGGATTTCGGCTTCGAGGCGGCCGGCCTCCATGTGCTCGCCGCCGAGCGCATGCCGGAGCGACAGACCCTGCTGGCGGTCGCCGACGAGATCGCCGATCCCGCCAGCCTCGCCCGGCTCATCGACCGGCTGGAACAGCGCCTGGGGGAGGGAGCGGTGCGGCGGATTCATCCGCGGCAAAGCCACATTCCCGAGCGCGCCGTTCTCCTGCGCCGCGCCGCCGATGTCCCCTCGGCGGAGTGGGCAATCGACGTGCCCTGCAACACCCGCCCGCTGCTCCTGCTCCCGCGCCCGGAAGCCACCGAGGTCATGGCGCTGATTCCCGAAGGACCGCCGCGACAGTTCCGCTGGCGCGGCGTCCTGCACCAGGTGGTGCAGGCCGAGGGTCCCGAGCGCATCGCGGGGGAATGGTGGCGCCAGACCAGTAACGAGATCGAGCGCGACTATTACGTCGTCGAGGATGCGGCGGGCCGCCGCTTCTGGCTCTACCGCGCCGGGCTCTACGGCCGCGACGGCGCGACGCCGCAGTGGTTCGTGCATGGAGTGTTTCCATGAGCGGCTTCGCCGAGCTCGTTGCCGCGACGAACTTCTCGTTCCTGCGCGGCGCCTCCCATCCCCCGGAGATCGTGCAGCAGGCGGCGGCCCTCGGCCTCGCTGCGATCGGCATCGCCGACCGCAACACGCTCGCCGGCGTCGTGCGCGCCCATGTGGCGGCGAAGGAGGTCGGCATCCGGCTCGTGGTCGGCGCCCGCCTGGTCACCGCCGACGGGTTCGAGGCGGTCTGTCATCCGACCGACCGCAGCGCCTATGGCCGGCTGTGCCGATTGCTGACAGCCGGCAACCGGCGGGCACCGAAGGGTGAATGCCATCTGTCGTTCGAGGAGATTCTCGCGGCACAGGACGGGCAGATCTTCATCGCCATGCCGCCGCGCCGGCTCACACCGTCCTTCGCCGAACGCATCGCGGCGCTGGCAGCGGCCGCGCGAGGCCGTGTCCATCTCGGCGCGTCCTTCCTATACCGGGGCGACGAGCGGCGCCGCTTGGGAGAACTCGCCGAGATCGCGGCCCAGTCCCGCGCGCCATTGGTTGCGACGACCGACGTGCTCTATCACGATCCGACGCGACGGCCTCTGGCCGACGTGCTCACCTGCATCCGCGAGAAATGCACGATCGCGGAAGCCGGCTTCCGCCTCGAGGCGAATGCGGAGCGTCATCTCAAGGGCCATGCGGAGATGGCGCGGCTGTTCGCGCACTATCCAGAGGCTGTCGCACGTACGCTCGCGATCGCGGAGCGCGCCCGCTTTTCGCTGGAGACGCTGCGCTATGAATATCCGGACGAGCCGGTGCCGTCGGACAAGACGCCGCAGCAGCATCTCCAGGATCTCACCTGGCTCCAGGCTGCCGAGCGCTATCCCGAGGGCGTGCCGGAAAAGGTGCGGGCGCTGCTCGTCAAGGAGCTGTCGCTCATCGCCAAGCTGGACTATGCGCGCTATTTCCTGACGGTCTACGACGTCGTCCGCTTCGCCCGTAGCCAGGGCATCCTCTGCCAAGGCCGCGGCTCCGCCGCCAACAGTGCCGTCTGCTACTGCCTGGGCGTCACCGCCGTCGATCCCACCAGGATCGACCTGTTGTTCGAGCGCTTCATCTCCGCCGAACGACAGGAACCCCCGGACATCGATGTCGATTTCGAGCACGAGCGGCGCGAAGAGGTGATCCAGTATCTCTACGAACGTTACGGCCGCGACCGCGCCGCCATCTGCTCGACAGTGATCCACTACCGCCCACGCATGGCGATCCGCGAGGTCGGCAAGGCGCTCGGCCTCAAGGAAGACGTGACGGCGGCACTCGCCGGCACGGTGTGGGGTTACGGCGGCGAGGGAATCCCCGACCAGCATATCCGCGAAGCCGGACTCGATCCCGCCAACCCGCAGCTCCGGCAGGCCATGTCCCTCACCCACACGCTGATCGGCTTCCCTCGCCATCTGTCGCAGCATGTGGGCGGCTTCGTATTTACGCGAGAGCGGCTCGACGAAACCGTGCCGATCATGAATGCGGCGATGGAGAAGCGCACGAATATCGAGTGGGACAAGGACGATATCGACGCGCTCCACATGCTGAAGGTCGATGTACTCGCGCTCGGCATGCTCACCTGCATCCGCAAGAGCTTCGAGTTCATCGAGCGCCATTATGGCGAGGCCCTCTCGCTCGCCACGGTGCCGCCCGAGGATTCGGCGGTCTACGACATGCTGTCAAAGGCCGACTCCATCGGCGTGTTCCAGGTGGAGAGCCGCGCCCAGATGTCCATGCTGCCGCGCCTCAAGCCGAGAGACTTTTACGACCTCGTCATCGAAGTGGCGATCGTGCGGCCCGGCCCCATCCAGGGCGACATGGTTCACCCCTATCTCCGCCGACGCGATCTGCTCGAGCCGGTCACTTATCCGTCTCCGGAACTGGAGGCCGTTTTGAAGAGAACGCTCGGCGTTCCCCTCTTCCAGGAACAGGCGATGCAGATCGCCATCGTCGCGGCCAATTTCTCGCCCGATGAGGCCGAAAGACTGCGCCGGGCGATGGCGACGTTCCGCCATACCGGAACGATCCACACCTTCCGCGAAAAGTTCGTCGCCGGCATGATCAAGAACGGTTATGGCCGAGATTTCGCCGAGCGCTGCTTCAAGCAGATCGAGGGCTTCGGCGACTACGGTTTTCCCGAGAGCCATGCGGCCAGCTTCGCGCTGCTGGTTTATGTGTCCGCCTGGATCAAGCGGTATCACCCCGAGGCGTTCTGCGCGGCCATCCTCAACAGCCAGCCCATGGGCTTCTATCAGCCGGCCCAACTCGTGCGGGATGCGCGCGAGCACGGGGTGGAGGTTCGTCCGCCGGACGCGAATTTCAGCAGCTGGGACTGCACGCTCGAGCCGGCGGGGGTTGGCAGTACCGGTCGCTGCGCCGTGCGGCTGGGCCTGCGCATGGTCGAAGGCCTGCCGGAAGCTCAGGCAAAGGCGGTGGCCGCCGCGCGCGGCCGCGGCTATGCCGACCTGCACGCGCTCTGGATGCGCGGCGGCGCGTCGATCGCCACGCTCGAACGGTTGGCGGAAGCCGACGCTTTCCGATCGCTTGGACTCGACCGACGCGCGGCGCTGTGGGCGGTCAAAGGGCTGGAGGGCGGCGCTCCCCGGAACAAAACCGCCCGTGCCACATCTGCCGCCTATCCGATGCTGACGCGAGCGGACAGCCACGACCTGTTCGCGGAGATGCCCGTGTCGCTTCCATCCATGACGCTCGGCGAGCATGTGGCCGAGGACTACGATACGACCGGCCTTTCGCTGAAGGCACATCCTTGCGCTTTCTTCCGCGACCGCCTGGCGCGGCGCGGCGTCATCACGAGCCGTGAGCATCGCGACGAACGACACAAGGATCGGCGAGTCTCCGTCGCCGGGCTGGTGCTCGTGCGGCAGCGCCCGGGGACGGCGCAGGGCGTCGTCTTTCTCACGCTCGAGGACGAGACGGGGATCGTGAATGTCATCGTCTGGCCGAAGGTCTTCGAGGCGAATCGCCGGACGGTGATGTCGTCGCGCTTCCTGCTGGTGCGCGGCCCGCTTCAGCGCGAGGGCATAGTCATCCATGTCATCGCCGAAACGTTCGCCGATCTCACGGACGATCTCCATCTCCTGCGCGCCGGCGAATCCCCCGCTCTCCCGCCGCCCGCGGAGCCGGACGCACTATCGCCCGTACTGCTGCAGAAAAGCCGCGACTTCCACTGACGCCAGACCGCTCGTCCATCAAACAAAACGCCCGCTATCTCCAGGAGATAGCGGGCGCTTGATGGTTGCGGGGGCTTGCAACCATC
>JBGPEQ010000293.1:0-5724 GCA_041482855.1 Dongiaceae bacterium
GGTGACCATGGAACAGCCATTGCCGGTGAATCCCGATCTCAACCGCAGGCGCTTTCTGCGCTGGGGCATCGCCGCGGCCGCGGCTGCGCTGCCCACGCCGGCCTGGGCCACGGCGCTCGGAACCGCCAAGCGGCGGCTGTCATTCGTCAACCTGCATACGGACGAGAAGCTGACGGCCTTGTATTGGGCCAACGGCTCTTATCAGCGCAATGCGGTCCAGGACATCAACTACCTGCTGCGCGATTTCCGTACCGGCGATGTCCATGCGATCGACCTTCGTCTCATCGATCTGCTGTACACGCTGCAGCGCAGCGTGCGGAGCCAGTCGCCGTTCCAGGTCATCTCCGGCTATCGCTCGCCCGCTACCAATGCCAGGCTGGCGGCGCTCAGCGACGGCGTGGCCCATCGCAGCTATCACATGAAGGGGATGGCCATCGATATCGCGCTCACCGACCGGACGCTGCCGGCGCTGCACCAGGCGGCCTTGTCGCTCCAGGCCGGCGGCGTCGGCTACTATCCAAAGCCCGGGTTCGTCCACGTCGACGTGGGTCCCGTCCGCACCTGGTAGCGAAGGCGCGGCCGGCGCGCCGCCAATCAAAACCGCGGCTGCAGCACGGCGCCGTTCGATTCGGTCACGGTTTCGCTCGCCCACAGCGCGGCCCGGTAGTCTTCGGCATGTCCGAGATAAAGCGGTTGCCTCGGCATATGCAGAAGGCCGCCGCGGAAAAACGATACCACGGCGCCGCTGGGGTTGGCCGCCGCCCATTCCAGGGCGGCCGGCAGGTCATCGACAACCTGGAGCGGCGCCGTCAGACGGCCGGTCAGATCGAATTCGCCGTTGTAGTGCGCATAGACGGCGACCGGCCGTCCAGCCGCCTCTAGAGCGTGGATCTTCCGGGCCATCGGCTCGAGATCGAAGAACGGGCGCAGCGACACCTCGAATTCCAGATTGACGGTGAGCGTCAGCAACACCGGGAGCAGGGCCAGCTGCACCAGGCGGGCCATGCTCGCGCGCGGCGTCAGCAGCGCCAGCAAATAGCTGCCCGACAACAGCGTGATGCCGGAAGCCAGGCTGATGCCGCCAAACCAGACCGGCAGGTCGCTTTCGAACAGGCGTTGCCAGAGCGCGTCCAGGTGGGCGACGGGGATGATGTTCAGCATGAAAAAGAAGAGGCACACGAAGAGCGCGAGCAGGCCCGGCACCGCGGCGTGGAAGTCCCTGGCCTTGCCGGCATGGGTCGCCCACACGCGGGCGAAGATGAGGGCCACCGGCGGCAGCAGCGGCAACAGGTCCGTGGTCTGCCGGCCGACCGCCAGCACGACGAGAAAGACGATGGCCGCCGTCGCCAGGCAGAGCCGCAGTTCGGCGCCGGCGAACTGCGCGCGGGCGCGGCCGATTGCAAACCACAGGGACGTCCACCACAGCCAGGGATAGAGCAGCAAGGCCGTGACGAAGATGTACCAGAACCAGGGCTGATCGACCTCCATCGATGTCCGGGGAGCCCGGGTGAAAAGCTGCGCCAGCAGGCCGCCGGGGGCCGCGATCGGCGTGTGCGGGAAAGCCGCCATGGTCAACGCCCCGGCGGCGGCCAACCCGATCGGCGCTGCGACGGCCATGCCGCCGTACCAGGAACGCCAGCGCAAGCCGCTGGAGTCGCGCGTGGCCCACGGCGCTGCCAGAGCGATGGGCAGCATGAGCCAGGCCGCGGCGGCGCCGACGCTCAGTTCGCCGAGCGCGAGCGCTGCGGCAAAGGCCGTCCATCCGGCCATCGGCCGCTGTCGCCAGGCGAGGACGAGCCCATGCAGCGCCAACAGGAGCAGCGACAGCAGCGGCCAGGAGAAAATCGTCGTCGCCAGATAGGCGACGAATCCGCCGCTGCCGGCCAGTATGATCGGCGCGTAGCGCGCCGTTTCTGCGTCTTCCGGCCACAGCCTGCGGGCCAGCGCCGCGACCTGCCACAGGCTCGCCAGACCGAACAGCGACGCGACCAGGCGCGCCGCCGTCTCGCTGACGCCGAGCAGCCACCAGCTCAGGTGGATGCACCACAGCAACAGGGGCGGCCGTTCGGCACCGGCGCTCGGCAGGTAGCCGACATCGGTCTTTCCGATCCACGCCCACCACGCGGCCGCGTAGACCGGCAGGTCGACGTCGCCCATGGGCGGCCGCGCGATCAGCGTGGTGACGGTGACGGCGAGCCAGATCGCGATGGGCCAGAACCAGGAGATCAGGAGCGCCTTGCCGAGCGGCCGCTCCCGGTCGCCGGTCAGTGCGGCGGATGGCGTATGCTCACGCGGCGCCGGCATTGACATCGTCGTTGATCACCCACGGTTCAGCTTTGGCGGCGGCCGCCCAGTCCTGCATGGCGGGCCAGCGCTGCATGGCCGCGACGTACGCGCTGCAGACGGGATCGAGCGGCACGGAATAGGTGACGAATCGCGTGGTCACCGGCGCGAACATGGCGTCCGCAATCGTGAAGCCGCCGAACAGGAAATCGCCGGCGCCGTTGGCGCCGCGGGCGCCGAACCGTTGGCGGCATTCGCGCCAGATCGCGGCGACGCGCTCGACGTCCGGCCCCGCCTTCGCCAATCGATTCCCGAGCGGCCAGCGCCGGCTGATATCCATGGGCAGGTTGTCGCGCAACGCGGCGAAGCCGGCATGCATTTCATTGCTGACGGCGCGGGCGTGGGCGCGGGCGTCCCGATCCGCCGGCCACAATCGTGCGTCCGGAAACTGCTCGGCCAGGTACTCGCAGATGGCAAGGGTTTCCCATATCGAGAGCGTGCCATGCCGGAGGACCGGCACGCGCCCACTCGGCGAATTGCGCCGAAGGTTGGTCGCCGTGTCCGGTTGATCCAGTTGGATCATTGCTTCCTCGAACGCAGCACCTGTGTGCCTGAGCGCCAGCCACGGCCGCAGCGACCAGGATGAATAGTTCTTGTTGCCGATGTAAATCGTGAATTCAGCCATCTCGCCGTCTCCAGCCTGTCGACGACAGTCTGATTACCCTTTGCCGCCGCTGCGGCGCAACAACTGTCCGGCGATTTTGACTTTTCAGGCTGCATGTTCCCGGGCATGCTGCCTCGGGGCGAATCACAGAGGTCCGAGTGACTCTCGATCATCTGACGCGGCGCGCCGCCGGCAAACCGATTCCCATCACGCCGGTGACCGCTAAGCAACTGAAAGCCTGGCTCAAGGCGCAGCGAGCGAGCGTGCGCAAATGGGTCGAGGGTGTCGGCTTCGAGGCGAAGCCCGGCAGCAACACCCTGGTGCCGGGCGCCGATGGCGCGCCGGGGCGGGTGCTCGTCGGCGTCGAGGCCGGGCCGGACATCTGGTCCTATGGCGCCCTGCCGAAGGCGCTGCCGCGCGGCACCTATCGCATCGACGGAAAGTTGGAGCCGGCGGCGGCCACGCGGGCCGCGCTCGGCTGGGCGCTCGGCGGTTACGCCTTCGCGCGCTATAAGAAGCAACCGACGGTTGCGCGGCTGCTGTGGCCCGACGGCGCCGATCGCGCCGCGGTCGAGCGCATTGCCGCGGCGGCCTTCCTCGTGCGCGACCTCGTGAACACGCCGGCCGAGGACATGGGGCCGGCCGAACTCGCCGCGGCGGCGCAAGCGGTGGCCGGCGCTCACGGCGCCAAACTCAAGATCACCGTGGGCGACGACCTGCTCAAGGCCAACTACCCGTTGGTCCATGCCGTCGGCCGCGCCAGCGTGCGGGCGCCGCGACTCGTCGATCTGCGCTGGGGCAGCCGCGGTCCCCGGATCACGTTGGTCGGCAAGGGCGTCTGCTTCGACAGCGGCGGCCTCGATCTCAAACCGGCGCAGGGCATGCTGCTGATGAAGAAGGACATGGGCGGTGCCGCCCATGTGCTGGCGCTGGCGCAGATGATCATGTCCGCTGGCCTGCCGGTGCGCCTGCGCGTGCTCGTCCCCGCCGTCGAGAACAGTGTGGCCGGCAACGCGTTTCGGCCCTTGGACGTGGTGCGCAGCCGCAAGGGAATGACGGTGGAGATCGGCAACACCGATGCCGAAGGCCGGCTCATCCTATGCGACGCGCTGGCCGAGGCCTGCACCGACAAGCCGGACCTGATCGTCGATTGCGCGACTCTCACGGGCGCGGCCCGCGTCGCCCTCGGGCCGGAGCTTCCGGTCCTCTTCAGCAATCACGATGGAACGGCCGAAGCGCTGCTGCGTTATGGATTGCAGGAAGATGATCCGTTGTGGCGGCTGCCGCTCCACAAGCCCTATCGTCGGATGCTCGACAGCAAGGTGGCGGACATCAACAACGTCTCGGAGAGCGGCTTTGCCGGCGCCATCACGGCCGCGCTTTTTCTCGACGAGTTCGTTGACCCCGCAATCCCGTGGGTCCATATCGACATGATGGCGTGGAACCCATCGGCCCGTCCGGGCCGGCCCGAGGGGGGCGAGGCGCAGGGCCTGCGGGCGCTCTACGCGCTGATTGCCGAAAAGGCGACATCCGCGGCGTGAGCGATCTGGAATTTGGGGAGGCAGGATCGACGATGACCCAACCGTTCTCGGCCGCCATCGAACGCATCAAGCGCCTGCCCTCCGGCCGCTGGCTGTTCTTCCGCCGCGCCGTCGCGCATCCGCTGCAGTTGGGAACGCCGATCCCGTCGTCGCCCGCGCTCGGACGGCTGATTGCATCGCACTTCAAGGACCGCAAGAACGGCCTGACCATCGAGATCGGCGGCGGCACCGGGGTCATCACGCGCGAGTTGCTCGCGGCCGGCGTGCCGGCGGAGCGGCTGCTAGTGCTCGAGATCGATCCGGAAATGGCCGACTATCTGCGCTGCACGCAGCCGGAGGCGCGGGTGGTGACCGGCGACGCCCGCCACCTGCCGCAGCTGCTGCCGCAGTCCTGGCGCGGCCGCGTCGATACCATCGTCAGCGGCGTGCCGATGGCGGTGCTGTCGGCGGCCTATCAGCGCGAGATCATCGATGCGCTGTTCGCCGTGCTGGCGCCCGACGGCCGCTACCTGCAATACACCTTCACGCTCGGCGGCTCGCCCGTCCGCGCCCGGCGCCTCGGCCTCGCCGGCCGCCGCCTCGGCACGACGTTCGGGAACTTCCCGCCGGCATCCGTGTGGACCTACCGGCCCGTCCTCGACAACGCCTAGTACCCCTTCGCCGGATCGACCAGGTTGGCGGGTCGGCGCCCGGCGCGCATGGCCTTCAGGCCTTCGATCACCACGCGCGAGGCGGTCTCGGAGATGGTGACGCTCGCCACATGCGGCGTCAGCGTGATGCGCGGATGGCGCCAGAACGGGTGCTCCACCGGCAGCGGCTCGGTCGTGAAGACGTCGAGCGTGGCGTGCGCGATATGGCCGCGATCGAGCGCCGCGATCAGATCGGCGTCGACGACGTGCCCGCCGCGGGCGGCATTGATCACCGTGGCGCCCTGCGGCAGCGCCGCCAAGGTGCGCGCACTGATGATGCCGGTCGTCGTCGGCGTCAGCGGCAGCAGGCAGACCAGGATCTCGGTGCGGTTGAGAAACGGCGTCAGCCCCTCATCGCCGTGGAACGACGTCAGGCCGGCCACCTGCTTAGGCGCGCGGCTCCATCCCGCGACATCGAAGCCCAGGCCGATGAGCCGGCTCGCCACATCGCCGCCGAGCACGCCCATGCCCATGATGCCGATGCGCCGGTCCTTGGCCAGCGGATAGGAAAGCCTGCGCCACAGGCGCTCGCGCTGCTGCGCCTCCA
>JBGPEQ010000294.1:0-5672 GCA_041482855.1 Dongiaceae bacterium
ACCCAGAATCTTGCCGAACTCCTTCGGCATGCCGTAGACGGGAACGCCGCCGGTTTGAAACAGCGAAATGCCGAATCCAATCGACGCCATGCCGAGCGTCATCATGAACGGCGAGACACCTGCGAGCGCCACCCCGGCGCCGTTGGCGATGCCGATGAGCATGCCAGCGCCGACACCGGCCAGCATTCCCACAGCGATGCTCAGCACGACAGCATCGGGGAAAGCCGCATACATGGCCGCCATGGCGGCGGCGCCGAACACCGACGTGACCGCGAGGATCGTGCCCACCGACAGATCGAACCCGCCGGTGAGCAGCGCCAGCATCTGTCCCATCGCCACCATCGTGAGATAGCTCGACTGCCGCAGCACGTTCTTGATGTTCTCCGGCCCATAGAACCGGCTCGACAGCACCGAGAACACGATGATGGCGATCAACAGCAAGAACGGCAGCACGCCCAGCCGCACGAACAGCTGCTGCAGACGCAACGACAGGGGCTGCGGCTGCGCCGAACGCTCGGTCTGCGGCGCGCCGTCCGTGGTCATGCCGCCTCGCGTTCGAAGAAGTGGCTCAATACGCGGTCCTCGGTAATCTCGCTGCCCACCAGTTCCGCCCGCAGCACGCCGCGGTACATCACATAGGCACGGTTGGTCAGATGCAGGATCTCCGGCAGGTCCGACGAGATCAGCAGGATGGCCGCGCCGGCCTCGCACAGTTCGGCGATGAACTTGTAGATGGCGACGCGCGTGCCAACGTCGACGCCCACGGTCGGTTCGTCGAACGCGAACAGCCTGACTTCGCGCGACAACGCCTTCGCCAGCAGCACCTTCTGCTGATTGCCGCCGGAAAAGTGATCCACCGCGCGCTCGATGTTCAGCGGCTGGAGGTTGAGCCGCCTGGCCAGCGCGAGGGCTTGCGCCTTTTCCGCGCCACGGTTGAGGAACAGGCCGGAGGAAAACTGCTCCAGATTGAGCGACGGCAGCGAGATGTTCTCGCGCGCGCCGCGCACCATGACCAGCCCTTCGTCCCGGCGATCCGGCGGCAGGTAGAAGAAGCCGCGATCGAGCATTCGGCGCGGCGTCATACCCTTGACGTCAGCGCCATCGAACGTGATGACGCCCGCGGCGATCGGTTCCACGCCGAAGCAGGCGCGCGCCACTTCGGATTTCCCGGAACCCACCAATCCCGCGAGCCCGACGATCTCGCCGCTTCGCACTCGGATCGAGACGTTCGATACGCTGCCGGTGGCCGTCGTCAGGCCCTTGACCTCCAAGACGGTCGCACCCGGTCGATAGGCAACCTTCGGGAAAATCTGCGCGATGACCCGCCCGGTCATCAGTTCGACGAGCCGCATCTCCGAGGCCTCCGCGACGTTGAGCGTCGCGACCTTGCGGCCGTCGCGCAGCACGGTGATGCGGTCGCCGATGCGCTTGATCTCGTTCATGCGGTGGGTGATGTAGATGATGCCGACCCCCTGGCGCTTCGCCTGTTCGATCAGGGTGAACAGGCGCTGCGTTTCGCGTTCGGTCAGCGATGCCGTGGGCTCGTCCAGGATGAGCACGGAAGGCTCGGAGCGGAACGCCTTGGCGATCTCGACCATCTGTTGCTCGGCGCGCGACAGGTAGGCGACGCGTATCCCCGGCTTCAGCGGAAAGCCCAAGCGGTCGAGGATCTCGCGCGCCTTTTCATGCATGGCGCGTTTGTTGAGGACGCGGTTGTCGGTCAGCTCGGCGCCGAGGAACAGGTTCTCCTCCACCGTCAGCTGCGGCACCAGCGAGAATTCCTGAAACACCGCGCTGATGCCGCGCTGGCGGGCCTGATGCACCGCGGTCAGGTCGATGGTCTCGCCGCGGAACTCGATTCGCCCCGCGGTCGGCCGGTAGACGCCGGCCACCAGCGAAATCAGCGTCGACTTGCCGGCCCCGTTCTCGCCGAACAGCACATGCACTTCGCCGGGACGGAGGTCGAAATCGACGCCGTCGAGCGCAACCACGCCCGGGAAATGCTTGGAGATATTTTCGAGTCGGAGCAGGGCCGGGACTCCCGCCTGCGCGGCAATCCCGGCCCCGCCCGTTTCTGGGTCAACCACGGCCGCTGTTTCGTGGCAGGCTCATTCCACGCTGAAGGTCGGCTTGAAGTCGTCGGGCGCCAGCGAAGACCCCTTGTCGAAGTTGTTCACGTTCTTGCTGTCGATCACATAGAGCGCCGGCCCGACATGCTTCACATAGTCCTTGCCTTCGAGGATGCGGACGACCTGGTCGATGGCGATACGGCCCTGGACCACAGCCGAGTCCGTCGGCGCCGCCAGGATGGAGCCGTCCTTGATGCCCTGATAGACCGGCGGCGTGAAGTAGTAGGCCAGTACCTTGATCTTGTCGGCAAGGCCGCGGTCCTTCAACAGCCCGACCGCCGCTTCCGCCGTCGGCGAGGTGCCGACGATGTAGGAGATATCCGGGTTGGCCTCGAGCACGTCCTCCACCAGCTTCAGCTGCACTTCCTTGCCGGTGTCGCCGTACTTGGTGTCGACAATCTCGACGTCGCTGCCCTTCACGGCGTCGACGAAGCCGGTATTGCCGGCCTCGACCCAGCCGGCGCCCGGCGGGCCCGGGAACCAGGCGACCTTCACCTTGCCGCTGCCGGACGGATGCAGCTTGGCCAGATAGTCGCCCGCCTTTGCGCCCATCTCACCGAACGACACCAACGACTTGGCGGAGATGTCCGGCGACGACATTCCGTTGATGACGTCGATCACCGGAATGTTTTTGCTCTTCAGCTCGGACACCAGGTTGTTGAGCCCATCGTAGGAGATGGCGCCGATGACCACGCCCTGCGAGCCGGCGGAAACGCAGTCTTCGATCTGCGAGATCTGCTTGTTGAGGTTGGTGTAGCCGCCGGCCTCGACGAGCTGCATCTTGACGCCCAGTCGCGCAGACTCCGCGACCACGCCATAGTCGACGGCCATCCAATAGGCATCCTTCATGTGCGGGAAGGACACGCAGATGTCCCACTTCTTGTCCGCCTTCGCCAGCGGCACATAGTCCAAGTCCTTGCGCGGGCTCGCCATGTTGAACGGCGGATCCCACACCTGGACCTTGAACGGATACCAGGGCTTCATCTCGTCGGCCGCACCGGGTCCGGCGCTCAGGGCCAGCGCGGCGAATCCGCCGAGCACGGTCAAGCCGATCGTCTTCATCGATTGTGTCATGCCTCTCTCCCCGTCTATCGGCAGCCGGCTGGAATCAGTCGGCGCCGCTGTTATTTCGTCGTTGGCGGCCGGCAGGCGTCGGCGCTCGCGCCGCTGTGCGCTTCCGGCCGATGGACTTTTGCGCAAGTTTCGCTCATTGTAAATTCAGAAATCGGCCGGTAGCATTATCGGAAAAAGCGATGGCTCTCTCCCTGCGCCAGATCAACTACTTCATCGCCACCGCCGAGGCCGGCAAGCTGTCGCTCGCCGCCTCGCAACTCGGGGTCTCGCAATCCGCGGTGACCGAGGCCATCAAGGCGCTCGAACATGAGACCGGCGTCGCACTTTTGCGCCGCCACGCCAAGGGCATCGAGCTGACTTTCGAAGGCAACCAATTCCTCCGCCACGCCCGCGCCGTGGCCGCCGCCGTTTCCGACGCCGCGCAGGCGCCGCGCCAGGCGCGCAGCGGCGTTTCCGGCAGCTTCTCGCTGGCCATGACCTACACCGTGGCCGGCTACTTTCTGCCGACGCCGCTTGCGCGGTTTTGTCGCATCTTCCCGAACGTGCGGGTCAATCTGTTCGAGATGGACCGCGACGATATCGAGCGCAAGCTGGTGCGCGGCAAGATCGATCTGGCGGTGATCCTGACTTCCAACCTCAACGACGCCGATGAAATCGAGACCGAGGAATTGATCCGCTCGCGCCGCCGCCTGTGGATGGCGCCCAACCACCGCCTGCTGCAGGCGCGGCGCGTGACGCTGGCCTCGATCGCGCCCGAGCCCTACATCATGCTGACCATCGACGAAGCCGAGAAGACGGCGATGCGCTACTGGGACCACACGCCCCATCGCCCCAACATCGTCTTTCGCACCTCGTCGGTCGAGGCCGTGCGCAGCATGGTGGCCACGGGCGCCGGCGTCGCCATCCTCTCGGACATGGTGTTCCGCCCGTGGTCGCTCGAAGGCGACCGCATCGAGGCGCACGCGATGCAGGATGCCGTACCATCCATGGACGTCGGTCTCGCCTGGAAGCGCGATTCGAAGTTCAATCCCTGCGCCCAGGCCTTCCGCGATTTCTGCCACAATACCTACAATGCGTCGGGCGGACAGTCGTCGTGAACGGAGTCTTCGTCACGGGCACCGACACCGGCGTCGGCAAGACGGTCGCCGCCGCCTGTCTTGCGCGCGCCTGGCGGGCTGGCTATTGGAAACCGGTGCAGACCGGCACGGCCGCGGGCGATGACGATACAGCAACCGTCGTTGCGCTTGCCGGCGTGTCGGCCGAGCATGTGTACGCGCCGGCCTATGCCTTGCGGGCGCCGCTGTCGCCGCACGCCGCGGCAGAACTCGATGGTGTCAGGATCACCATGGATGCGATCGCACTGCCGCAGACCGCGCATCCCCTGGTCGTCGAGGGTGCCGGCGGACTGTTCGTGCCGCTCAACGACCGCGACTTCATGATCGATCTCATGGCCAGGCTGGCGCTGCCCATTCTGCTGGTGGCGCGCAGCACGCTCGGAACGATCAACCACACCCTGCTCAGCCTCACCGCTCTGCGGTCTCGCGGATTGCCGATTGCCGGCGTCGTCCTCAATGGCCCGCCCAACGCCGGCAACCGCGCCGCCATCGAGCGCTTCGGCCAGGTGCGCGTGCTGGCGGAACTGCCGCGTGTCGACCCGCTCGACAATGCCGCGGTCGAGCGCCTCGCCGCTCGCATTCCGCCGCTGCCGGAGATGGCGCCGTGACGGCGAACGACGAGCTGCTGGCGCTCGATCGCCGCCACATCTGGCATCCCTTCACGCAAGCTGCGACGGCGCCCGCTCCGATCCCGATCCGCAGCGCCCACGGCGCGCGCCTGATCGCCGCCGACGGCCGCGAATATCTCGACCTCATCTCGTCCTGGTGGGTCACCCTGCACGGCCACGCCCACCCAGCGATCGCCGCCGCTGTTGCTCGTCAGGCCGCGGAGCTCGAGCAGGTCATCTTCGCCGGCTTCACCCACGAGCCCGCGATCCAGGTGGCAGCAAGGCTATCGGCGCTGCTGCCCGCCGGGCTCGAGCGCGTCTTCTATTCCGACGACGGCTCCACCAGCGTGGAGGTCGCCCTCAAGCTCGCCTACCAATATTGGTGGAACAAGGGCGAGCCGCGCCGCCACCGCTTCCTCGCCTTCGAAGGCGGCTATCACGGCGACACCTTCGGCGCCATGTCGGCCGGGCGCAGCTCCGGCTTCTACAAGCCCTTTCACGATCTGCTGTTCGCGGTCGACCTCCTGCCCTTTCCGGAAACCTGGGACGGCGATCCAGAGACCGAAGAGAAGGAGGCAACCAGCCTGACCATGCTCGAAGCCTGGATCGGCCGGCATGGCCGGGAGGCGGTCGCGCTCATTATGGAGCCCCTGGTTCAAGGCGCCAGCGGCATGCGCTTGTGCCGGCCCGAGTTCGTCCGCGCCGTCGCCGAGCGGCTGAAGGCCGCCGGCGTCCTGCTGATCCTC